>JAYVVB010000509.1:0-3805 GCA_043787455.1 Rhizobacter sp. | reverse complement strand
CGACGACCGCCATCCGCGTGCGCAGCTTCGGATCGCGACCGACCGGCGCCTCGATCGTGAAGCGCGTGGCCGGCGCCTTGCCGCGCGCGATCGCGAGATAGCGGCGATGGATCTCGCGCGCCGCGATCGCACGCACGAGCGCGGTCACCGCGGCAAGATTGCGGCCGATCACCATCAGCCCCGATGTGTCCTTGTCGAGCCGATGGACGATGCCGGCGCGCGGTAGGGCGGCGCTCGCCGGGTCGCGCGCGAGCAAGGCGTTGAGCACCGTGCCCGACCAGTTGCCGGCCGCCGGGTGCACGACCATGCCTGCGACCTTGTCGATCACCAGGATGTCCTCGTCCTCGTGGACGATGACGAGTGGTAGCGATTCGGCGCGATAGGCGCGGCTCTCTGCCGTCGGCTGCAGCGCCACCGCGACCCGCTGACCCACCCGTACGCGCTGCGAGGGGCTCGTTTGGGTAACGCCGTCGAGCTGCACCCATCCCCCCTTGATCAGCGTCTGCAGGTGGCTGCGCGAGAACTCGGGCACGAGCGCCACGACGACCTTGTCGAGCCGTTCGCCGTGCTCGGCGGGGGCGACGACGCCATCGCGTCGCTCGACCGCGGCCTCGTCGACATCGATACCCGCGACGTCGTCGTCATCGCCGGTTTGCGCCGCATCGGGCGCGGCCTCATCGACCATATAAAATTCGACTCCGACCCTTCAGCGAGCGCGCGTCCTCCACGCTCTCGCGCATCGACCCCCGCATGACCAAAGTTTCCATCGCCTGGCGTTTCCGGATCGCAGTGTCGGCGATCTCGATGCTCGCCGTCCTGATCTCGGGCTGCGACAGCCTCGGCCGCGACGAGACCTCCCGCTGGACGCCGGAAAAGCTCTACGCCGAGGCCAAGGACGAAGCGGCCTCGGGCAACTTCGACAAGGCCGTGAAGCTCCTCGAACGGCTCGAAGGGCGCGCGGCGGGCTCGGTGCTCGCGCAGCAGGCGCAGATCGAGCGCGCCTTCTACCTCTGGAAGAGCGGCGAGAAGGCGCAGGCGCTCTCGACCCTCGAGCGCTTCATCAAGCAGCATCCGACGAGCCCGGCGCTCGGCTACGCGCTCTACCTGCAAGGCCTGGTGAACTTCAACGACAACCTCGGCCTGCTTGGCAACCTGGCGAGCCAGGATCTCTCGGAGCGCGATCAGCAGGCCTCGCGCGACGCCTACCAGTCGTTCCGCCAGTTGGTCGAGCAGTTCCCGCAGTCGACCTACGCCGAGGACGCGCGCACGCGCATGAGCTACATCGTGAACACGCTCGCCGCCTATGAGGTTCACGTCGCGCGCTACTACCTGCGCCGCGGCGCGTACGTCGCCGCCGCCAATCGGGCCCAGCAGGCAGTGCAGGAATTCCAGCGCTCGCCGTCGACCGAAGAGGCACTCGTCATCATGGCCCAGAGCTACGACCGGCTCGGTCTCACCGAGCTGCGCGACGACGCCGAGCGGGTGCTGAAGACGAACTTCCCGAATGCGGCCACCAGCGTCGACGGCTTCGGCAAGCGCCAGGCCCCCTGGTGGAAGCTCTGGTGACGAGGCAGAACGCGGTCTAACGCACCGCCGGCGCTTCGGCCAGATCGCGCAGCCAGGCGAGCGCCTCGGCTTCGTCCTCGACCCGGGTCATCGGCGGCAGCGCCGCGAACAGGCGTCGGCCATAGGCCATCGTCGCCATGCGCGGATCGCAAACGACGAGCAGGCCGCGATCGGTTTCGCTCCGGATCAGCCGCCCTGCGCCCTGCTTCAGCGCCACCGCCGCTTCGGCTACGAAGTATTCGGCGAAGGCGTTGCGACCAACGCTCTCGAGTCGCTTGACGCGCGCCTCGACGAGCGGATCGTTCGGCGGCGGGAACGGCAGCTTGTCGATGACGACGCATTGCAGCGCCTCGCCGGGCACGTCGACGCCTTCCCAGAAGCTCTGCGAGCCGACGAGCACGGCGTGCGGTGCGTCGAGGAACCGCTGCATGAGCTGACGCTTCGAGCCCTGCCCTTGCACCAGCACCTCGATGGCGTCGCCTGCGGCATCGAAATCGGCACACAACTGCGCGCCGACGGCATGGAGCGAGCGCAAGGTCGTGGTCAGCACGAAGGTACGACCGCCGAGAGCGCGGACGCAGCGTGCGGCCAGCTTCGCCACGGCCGGCGCGTGACCGGGGTCGCTCGGCTTCGGAAACGCGCGCGGCACGAAGACCCGCGCGTTGCCGCGATAGTCGAACGGGCTGCCGAGGCGAACGACGCGCGCATCATCGAGGCCCGCGGGCTCAGTGAACCACGTCAGTCGATCGTCGTCCCCGAGCGTCGCCGAGGTGAAGATCCAGGCCTTGGCGTTCGTCGCCATCTGTTCGCGCAAAGCGTCGCGGATGTCGAGCGGCGACTCGACCAGGCGCGACTGGTGCGAGAGCACGTCGATCCAGCGGATGCAGCCCTCGGCCGGTCGCTCGCCAAACTGCACGGCCAGTTGCGCGAGCCGCGTCGCTCGCTCGGCGAGGCGCACGAAGTCGGGTGCGAGCTCGCTCACCGTGTCAAGAGCGCGCGCCGCGTCGGCACAGACCTCGCCGACGCGGCCGAGCGAGGCGACGAAGGCTGTCGCTTCGCTGCGTTCGGCCCAGCGCAGCTTCAGGCTGCCGCGCACTTCGCCGAGGTCGCCCTGGACGGCGATGCGCAGCTCGCGCGCCGCGTGATCGCAGGCGGCGGCAAAATCCTGCCAGGGCGCGAGGCCGCGCGCCTGCTGCAGGCCGATGGCGAGCATGTCGCGCGCGAAGTCGATGACCTGAGACGAGCCGAGCGTCGTGCCGAGGAACTGCACGCCGGCCTCGGCGAGCTGATGGGCCTCGTCGAAGATCGCGACCTCGACGCTTGGCAGCAACTCGGCGACACCGCTGTCGCGCAGCGCCATGTCGGCGAAGAACAGGTGATGGTTGACGACGACGAGGTCGGCGAGCATCGCCTCGCGCCGCGCCTTCATCACATGACACGAGCGATGCTCCGGGCACTCGCCGCCCAGGCAGTTCTCGCGCGACGAGGTGACGAGCGGGATGACGCTGCTGCGCTCGTCGAGGCCTTCCATCTCGGCGAGGTCACCGCTGGCGGTGGTCTGCGCCCAGGCCTCGATCTTGGCCAGCGCCCGCACCGCGAAGCGATCGGGCAGATGCGCATCGTGGCGCGCCTGGCCGAGCCGATGCAGGCAGAGATAGCTCGACCTGCCCTTGAGCAAGGCGACCGTGAGCGGCAGGTTCAGCGCCGAGCGCAGGCGCGGCAGGTCGCGCACGAAGAGCTGATCCTGCAGCGTTTTGGTCGCGGTGCTGAGCAGCGTGCGCGCGCCGCTGATGAGCGCAGGCACGAGATAGGCGTAAGTCTTTCCCACCCCGGTGCCCGCCTCGACGACGAGCGCCGAGCGTCGCTCGATCGCGTCCGCGACCGCGAGCGCCATCTCGAGCTGGACTTCGCGCTCGGCGTGATTCGGATCGACGGCGGCGAGCGCGCCGGATGCCGAGAACGCGAGCTCGATGGCATCGCGCAGCGCCTTGTCGGACGAAGGCGGCGCGGTGCCGGCCGCGGTCATGCCGGCTGACGCGGTTCGAGCTCGGCTTCGATCCGCGTGATCCGGTCGCGCAGGCTGAGCCGACGCTTCTTCAGTCGACGCAGCGTGAGGTCGTCGCCTGCGCCATCGAGGATGGCTCGATCGATGAGGTCGTCGAGGTCGGCGTGCTCCATCCGCAGTTCGATGAGTTGCCGCGGCAGGGAATGCAGGTTGTCATCCATGGACGGCTTGGAC
>JAYVVB010000508.1:0-3459 GCA_043787455.1 Rhizobacter sp. | reverse complement strand
TCCACTGTACAGCGGCATCGCGACCGGGCGCGGGCGGTGCGGGGCTTCTGGCACCATGCGCTCGAACCGCGATATGGAGGATGCGATGAAGGATCTGTTCGATAACCCGATGGGGCTGATGGGCTTCGAATTCGTCGAGTTCGCGGCGCCGGTCGCGGGCACGCTGGAGCCGGTGTTCGAGAAGCTCGGCTTCACGCTCGTCGCGCGCCATCGCTCGAAGGACGTCGTCCTCTATCGCCAGGGCGGCATCAACTTCATCGTCAATCGCGAGCCGAAGAGCCTGGCCGCGTACTTCGCCGCCGAGCACGGGCCGTCGGCGTGCGGCCTGGCCTTTCGCGTCAAGGATGCGCACAAGGCCTATCGGCTCGCGCTCGAGGCCGGCGCCCAGCCGCTCGACATCCCGACCGGCCCGATGGAGCTGCGCCTGCCCGCGATCAAGGGCATCGGCGGCGCGCCGCTCTACCTCATCGACCGCTTCGAGGAAGGGCGCGCTATCTACGACATCGACTTCGAGTTTGAAGCGGGCGTCGACCGCCATCCCGTCGGCCATGGCCTGACGACGGTCGACCACCTGACGCACAACGTCTACCGCGGCCGGATGTCGTTCTGGGCCGATTTCTACGCGCGCCTCTTCAACTTCCGCGAGATTCGCTACTTCGACATCCAGGGCGAATACACCGGGCTGACGTCGAAGGCGATGACGGCGCCCGACGGCAAGATCCGCATCCCGCTGAACGAGGAGTCGTCGAAGGGCTCGGGCCAGATCGAAGAGTTCCTGATGCAGTTCCAAGGCGAGGGCATCCAGCACGTCGCCCTGCTTACCGACGACATCCTCGGGACGATCGACAAGCTCGCGCTCGCCGGCGTGCCGCTCCTCGCGGCGCCGAACGACGTCTACTACGAGCAGCTCGAGAACCGCCTGCCCGGCCATGGCGAGCCCGTGGGCGAGCTGAAGACGCGCGGCATCCTCCTCGACGGCACGACCGACAAGGGCGCTCCGCGCCTCCTGCTGCAGATCTTCTCGCAGCCGCTGCTCGGCCCCGTGTTCTTCGAGTTCATTCAGAGAAAGGGCGACGACGGATTCGGCGAGGGCAACTTCAAGGCGCTGTTCCAGTCGATCGAGCAGGATCAGGTGCGGCGCGGCGTGCTCGCCGTCGACTAACGCGCGGTGCGCGTCAGGCTCTGCCGAGCCAGGTCAGCGTCGCCTCGTCCGCCTGGCCGGCGTAGTACTTCGCAAGCGCGAGCTGAAACTCCGGCGCGGTGCTGTCGAGCGCGGCGAAGAGCGTCATCGACGATCGGAGCTTGAGGTCGTCGGGCGAGCCCAGCACCTCGAGCGCACTCTTGCCTTCGACGAAGAGCATCAGCCGCGTGCATTCGATCAGCCGCGCGCCGAGCAACGGATGCGACAGGTAGGCCTTGGCTTCGGCGCGCGACGCGATGCCGAAGCGCTTCGCCATGGCACTGCGGCCGAGCGCCTTCAGCTGCGGAAAGACGAACCACATCCAGTGGCTCGCCTTCTGGCCGCGACCCAGCTCGCCCAGCACCTCTGGATAGACCGCGGCCTGCGCCGCGACGAAGCGGGCAAGGTCGTGAGGGTCGGACAAGTCCATCGCACGAGTTCGCGGTGACTAGCGCTGCGGCATGTCGGCGGCGCCGTAGCCGAGGCTCACCGTCGCGTCGTCGGGGATCGGCGGCATGGTCGCGTTCCAGGCCCCCCAGTCGGCGCGCATCGCGGCGAGGCGCCCGGGCTCGAGCTTGCCGCAGTTGGCGCGCTCGCGCGCGTCGGCGCTCAGGTCAAAGAGGTAGCCGTGACCATCGAGGCGCGGGTACCTCCAGCGACCTCGGCGCAGCGCACGCTGGCCGCCGTGATTCTTGCGCCAGTGGAGCGGGCGATCGAACACCCTCGTCGGATCGTCGAGCACGTCGAGCAGCGCGACGCCGCCGAGCGGATGGCCGGGGTCGGCCGCGACGCCGGCAGCGGCGGCGGCGGCGGCGGCGGCGGCGAGCATCGTCGCCGTCCAGCCCATCGTCATGCACAACTGCTCGCTCGTGTCGCCGGGAGCGATCCGGGCCGGCCAGTGCGCGATCCAGGGCACGCGGATGCCGCCTTCGGTGAGGTCCATCTTGCCGCCGACGAGCGGCCCGCTGTCGCTGAAGCGCTCGCCTTCGTTGTCGCTCGTGAAGACGACGAGGGTGTCGTCCTCGAAGCCCTGCTGGACGAGCACCGCCATGATGCGGCCGATGCCTTCGTCCATCTGCTCGATCATGGTCCGGTAGGTGTGGATGTTGCCGCCGTGAAGGTGGAAGAGGTTGTCCTTCACCTCGGCCGCGAGCGCTTCGTCTTCGCGCGTCTCCCCCGGCCAGCGCGGCGCGTCGGCGAGATAGCCCCGCTCGGCACTCGGGCTATGACGAGTTCGGGCCGATGTCGGGGGGCGTCGACTACTTCACCCACTGCGATTCGCGCAGCACGCACGACCTCTGGCAAGGCGAGGCCGAGCACGCAGCGGCCCGAACGCGGGGCGGATAGTCGATGTGCCACTTGCCGGCGAGCGCGGTGCGGTAGCCAGCGCCCTGGAGCAGCGCCGGCAGCGTCGGATGATCGGGCGGCAACGGAGTTCGGCTTTTGCATGGCGGGCGGTGAGCATATCCGCGTCGCGAGCGCGTCCTGGCGGTAACGAACTATCATCGCCGCCACCCCGCGTCGGCTCTCGGCGCGGCCGGAACCCAGCAACATCAGGAGACACGCATGATCACTCGTCGAATCGCCCTCGCCACCGCCCTCGCCACCGGTGCTCTCGTCGTCGCCGGTTGCGGCATGATGGGCTCGTCCGGCGGGATGATGGGCAGCACGATGACCATCCCCCTGACCGGCGCGAACGAGGTTCCGCCGAACGCGAGCGCGGGTAAGGGCACCGCGAAGGTCGACCTCGACGGCACCGTCCTCAAGTGGACGGTGACGTACTCGGGCACCACCGGCCCGGTCACCGCAGGTCACTTCCACGGCCCGGCGATGTCCGGCGCGAATGCCGGTGTCGTCGTGCCCTTCCCCGGCCCGATCGCGAGCCCGATCACGGGCACCGCCACGCTCACCGCGGCGCAGGTCGCCGACCTGAAGGCTGGCCTCTGGTACGTCAACCTTCACACCGCCGCGAACCCGGGCGGCGAGCTGCGCGGCCAGGTGCTGGCGAAGTAGAACCTCGGCTCGAGCGCGCTCTGCGCGACCCGTGCGGCGCGCTCAGAAGTCCATGTCCAACTCTTCGATGTCGTCGAGTTCCAGCTTCGCCGCTGCGACCCACTCCTTCATCTCGGGCATGGCCATGATGGTGTGGCAGTACAGGATGCAAGCCTTGTTCAGCTTCACGTCGTAGGTCAGGAAGCGCGTTGCCACCGGCGCGTACATGGCGTCAGCCATGCCCGAGATGAAGGAGTGGGTCGCAGCGGCGAAGCTGGAACTCGACG
>JAYVVB010000507.1:0-11853 GCA_043787455.1 Rhizobacter sp. | reverse complement strand
CGTGCAGTCGGCGGGCCTGAAGAAATTCTCGATGGAACTCGGCGGCAAGAGCCCGTTCGTGGTCTTCGCCGACGCCGACCTCGAGCGTGCCCTCGACGCCGCCGTCTTCATGATCTTCTCGAACAACGGCGAGCGCTGCACCGCCGGCTCGCGCATCCTCGTCCAGCGCGAGGTCTACGCCGAGTTCGCCGCGCGCTTCGTCGAGCGCGCGCAACGGCTCGCGGTCGGCGACCCGATGGACGAGAAGACGATCGTCGGACCGATGATCAGCCGCGCCCACCTCGACAAGGTGCGCGGCTACATCGCCCTCGGCAGCGAGGAGGGCGCGACGCTCCTCTGCGGCGGTCTCGACGCGCCCGACCTGCCGGCCGCGATGACGAGCGGCAATTTCGTCCGGCCGACGGTGTTCGGCGACGTCGACAACCGCATGCGGATCGCCCAGGAGGAGATCTTCGGCCCGGTCGCCTGCCTCATCCCCTTCGACGACGAGGCCGATGCGATAGCGAAGGCCAACGACATCGCCTACGGCCTGTCGAGCTACGTCTGGACCCAGGACATCGGACGCGCTCATCGCGTCGCCGCCGCCATCGAGGCCGGCATGTGCTTCGTCAACAGCCAGAACGTGCGTGACCTGCGCCAGCCCTTTGGCGGCACCAAGGCCTCGGGCACGGGGCGAGAAGGCGGGACCTGGAGCTACGAGGTGTTCTGCGAGCCGAAGAACATCTGCGTGTCGACGACCGATCACCACATTCCGCGCTGGGGACTCTGAGTCGTGAGCCTGTACGGCACGCAGAAGCTGCTCTTCCATCTCAACCGCGATGCAGGCGTGCAGAAGCGCTATCGCGACGACTTGAGCGCCTTGCTCGGCGACTACGAGCTCAACGCCGAGGAGCGCGAGGCGATCGTCGCCGGCGACGTCGGCAAGCTCTACGTGCTCGGCTCCAACGGCCAGCTGCTGATGCATTTCGCCGCGCTCCTCGGCATGCCCTGGGCCGACTACATCGAGGCGATGCGCGAGGGTGTTCGCCGCCACGGGCCGGTGCGTGCCGGCGTCTACGCGATGACCACGCCCATGGACGAGAAGGTCGCCGGCGTATGAGCCTCGTCTTCGCCGCGGCTTGCAGCCACGGGCCCGGCATCACCGGCCGCGCGCATCTCGCCGACCCGGCGTTGCGCGACGCCTTTCACGCTGAGTTCCACGGCCTCGGCGGAGCGCTCGCCGCGAGCCGGCCCGACGCGCTGGTGATCGTCGCCGCCGAGCATTTCGCGAACTTCTTCATGGACAACATGCCGGCCTACGCCATGGGTATGGCCGACCACTACGACGGTCCGATCGAGGATCCGGGCTGGCTCGGCATCGCGCGCACTCGCGTCCCCGGCAACGCCGCGCTCTCGCGCCGGTTGATCGAGAACGTGATGCAGGACGTCGATGTCGCCTATGCCGAGGAGTGGAAGTTCGATCACGGCATCATGGTGCCGCTGCACTTCCTGACGCCGCGCTTCGATCTGCCCGTGATCCCGGCGAACATCAACTGCCAGGGGCCGCCGCTGACGCCGCTGCATCGCGCCTGGGCGTTCGGCGCGGCCCTGAGGCGCGCCTGCGACGCGGCGCCCGAACGCATTGCCCTCGTCGGCACCGGCGGCATCTCGCACTGGCCGGCGACGCCCGACTCGGGCAAGATCAACGAGCCGTGGGATCGCGAGTTCCTCGGTCGCTGGTCGAGGAACGATCGCGAGGCGCTGCTCGGGTACGGCGACGCGGCAACGTACCGCGAGGCGGGGCAGGGCGGCTTCGAGATTCGCACCTTCATCGCTGTCGCGGCGGCGGCGCGAGGTCAGGGGAACGTGCGCTTCTATGCGCCGATCCCGATCTTCTCGGTCGGCTGCACGGTGGCCACGATGGCGATCGACTAGGACACAAGGGAACAGCCGATGCCGCACGTCAACATCCAGTACAGCTCGAATCTCGGAGCCGAAGCCGGCATGGATGCGCTGTGCTCCACGCTCGCCGAAGCGCTCGGCGCACAACGAGATGGCAAGGGCGATCGCGTCTTTCCGATCGGCGGCACGCGCGTCCTCGCCTATCCGGCGCCGCACTTCGCCGTCGCCGACGGCCACAGCGACCGCGCCTTCGTCTACCTCCAGGTGCGGATCGCGCCGGGCCGCGAGCGCGCGCTCGTCACCGCGGCCGGCGAGGCGATGATGGCGGTGGTCCGCAGCCACTTCGCGGCGCTGTTCGCGGCAGGGCGAACGATCGGCATCACCCTGCAGATCGACGAGGGCGCGCCGGTCTTCGACGCCAAGCACAGCACCCTGCATCCGCTCTTCGCGGGAAAGTAGCGCGATGCTCGATCAGAAGACCATCGTTGCCCTCGCCGCCGAGCTGCACGACGCCGAGCGCCGGCGCGTTCAGGTGCGGCACTTCTCGCTGCGCCATCCGCAGATGACGATCGACGACGGCTACGCGATCCAGCGCGCCTGGCTCGCGCTCAAGCTCGCCGAAGGTCGCGTCGTCAAGGGTCGCAAGATCGGCCTCACCTCGCGTGCCATGCAGCTGGCGTCGCAGATCGGCGAGCCCGACTTCGCGCCGCTGCTCGACGACATGTTCTTCGCCTCCGGCGGCGACTTGCCGATCGACCGCTTCATTGCGCCGCGGGTCGAGGTCGAGCTCGCGTTCATCCTCGGCAAGCCGCTGAAGGGGCCGGGCGTGACGATCGCCGATGTGCTCGCGGCGACCGAGCTGGTGACGCCGGCGGTCGAGATCATCGATGCGCGCATCGAGCAGTTCGACCGCGAGACGAAGGCGCCCCGCAAGGTCTTCGACACCATCGCCGACTTCGCGGCCAACGCCGGCGTCGTCACCGGCGGCAGGCCGGTGCGGCCGCACGACGTCGACCTGCGCTGGGCCGGCGCGATGCTCTACAAGAACGGCGTGATTGAGGAGACCGGCCTCGCGGCGGCCGTGCTCAACCATCCGGCCAACGGCATCGTCTGGCTCGCCAACAAGATCGCCGCGTACGACGAGCAGCTCAATGCCGGCGACGTCGTCCTCGGCGGCTCGTTCACGCGGCCGACCGGCGCCTTGCGCGGCGACACCTTCCACGTCGACTACGGGCGGCTCGGGGCGATCGCGTTCCGCTTCGTCTGATCATCGGGCCCACACCATGAGGCTTCCTGTCAACGCCTTCAAGGCCGCGCTCGCTCGACGCGAAGCGCAGATCGGCCTCTGGCTCGGCCTGGCCGACGCCTACGTCGCCGAGCTGCTCGCGACGACCGGCTTCGACTGGCTGCTCATTGACGGCGAGCACGCGCCCAACGACGTGCGCAGCGCGCTGGCCCAGCTGCAAGCGATCGCGCCGTATCCGGTCAGCGCCGTCGTCCGTCCGGTCGAAGGCGATACGGCGCTCATCAAGCAGTGCCTCGACATCGGCGCCTTGACCCTGCTGGTGCCGATGGTCGAGACGGCCGCGCAGGCGACGCAGATCGTCGCCGCGACGCGCTATGCGCCGCGCGGCGTACGCGGCCTCGGCAGCGCGCTGGCCCGGGCGTCGCGCTGGAGCGGAGTCGACGACTACGTGCATCACGCTGACGAGGAGATCTGCGTCCTGGTCCAGGTCGAATCGGCCGTCGGCTTGGCCAACCTTGCAGGCATCGCCGCGGTCGACGGCGTCGACGGCGTGTTCTTCGGCCCTGCCGACCTGTCGGCATCAATGGGACACCTGGGTCGCCCACAGCATCCCGACGTGAGGAAGGCCATCGACGACGGCATCGCGGCGGTGATCGCCGCGGGCAAGGCGCCCGGCATCCTCGCCACCGACGTCGCGCTCGCACGCGGCTATCTCGCGGCAGGCGCACTGTTCGTCGCCGTCGGCCTGGACACGGGGATCCTCGGCCGCGGTGCCCGCGCGCTGGCAGCAGAGTTTGGTCGCGGTGAGCCTCGAAAAGAGGCGGGCGGGTTCGTGATCTAGTGCCGCTGTCGCCGAGACACCGGTTTCTCTGCGAGTTGCCTGCTAAAGAGGCGCACTCTTCACCGCTGTCTTTCACTGTGCGATGCAAGTCCTTATTTTTGAACACGTTTTTTCGGACCACTGAGAGGATCAACAGTACCAACTAAGTCGTTGATTCCATTGATTTTTGTTTCGTCGCTGAATTGACCCCAGGGATTGCGTCCGCTACAGTGGCGCAAAGTGCACTTTGGTGGGGTTTTGTGGCGAACGTCGTGTTTCAAGGCCCCGCAGCATTGACGCTGGATGGCAAAGGCCGGATCGCGATTCCGGCGCGCCACCGCGAGCTGCTCGCCGCGATGGGCGTGCACCAGCTCACCATCACCAAGCATCCCGAAGGCTCGCTGCTGATCTTCCCGCGTCCGGCCTGGGAACACTTTCGCGATCGCGTCGCTTCGCTGCCGATGGACTCGAGCGGCTGGAAGCGCATCTTCCTCGGCAATGCGATGGACGTCGAGATCGACGCCTCGTCGCGCGTCCTGATCGCGCCCGAGCTGCGCACGTCGGCCGCGCTCGTGCGCGACGTCATGCTGATCGGCATGGGCAGCCACTTCGAGCTCTGGGACGCGCAGCGCCATGCCGCGCACGAGGCCGAAGTGATGCAGTCGGCGATGCCGGACTCGCTCAAGAGCTTCAGCTTCTGAATGGCGTCGTCCGACGAGCTCCAGCACGTGAGCGTGCTCCTGCCGGAGGCAGTGGGCGCGCTCGTGACGAGCGCCGACGGCATCTACCTCGACGGCACCTTCGGTCGCGGCGGCCATGCCCGCGCCGTGCTCGAGAAGCTGTCGGCCAGCGGACGCCTGATCGCGCTCGACCGTGACGCGAGCGCCGTCGCGAGCGCCGCCGAGGACGAGGAGCTCGCCGCCGATCCGCGCTTCGCGATCGTGCACACCGCGTTTTCGGCGATGGCCTCGACGCTCGAACAGCTCGGCATCGCCCAAGTCAGCGGCGTGCTGCTCGACCTCGGCGTCTCGTCGCCGCAGATCGATGACCCGACGCGCGGCTTCTCGTTCCGCTTCGACGGGCCGCTCGACATGAGGATGGACACGACCCGGGGCGAGAGCGCCGCGGAATTCCTGGCCCGGGCCGACGAGCGCCACATTGCCGAGGTGATACGCGACTATGGGGAAGAACGGTTTGCTCTACAGGTTGCAAAGGCGCTTGTTGCTCGGCGCGAAAGCGGGAGCCCTGTTCGAACCACAGGCGAGCTTGCCGATGTCGTGGCTCGTGCGGTCAAGACCCGAGAGGCGGGCCAGAACCCTGCAACGCGCACGTTTCAGGCTCTTCGGATTTTCGTCAACGCCGAGCTTGAGGAGCTCGAGCAGGCCCTGAGCGCGGCGCTCGAGCTGCTCGCGCCGGGCGGCCGGCTGGTGGTGATCAGCTTCCATTCGCTCGAGGACCGGATCGTCAAGACCTTCATCGCGCGCGAGAGCAAGAGCGAGGTCGATCGGCGCGCGCCGTTCGCGGCCGAGCGGCCGCACCGCCTGCGCGCTATCGCCCGCGTCAAGCCCGGCCCGACCGAGGCCGCGACCAATCCGCGCGCAAGATCGGCAGTGATGCGCGTCGCCGAGCGGACCGACGTAGCGTTCGCCGACGGGGCCGACGGAGCGCCGGCGTGACCCGGATCAACGTGATGCTGCTCATCGCCTTGATCGCCAGTGCCCTCTACCTCGTGCGGGTGTCGTACGAGTCGCGCCGCCTCTTCGCCGAGCTCGACAAGGCGCAGAACGAGGAGCGCACGCTCGACACGGACAGCGAGCGCCTCAAGACCGAGCTGCGCACGCAGGCGACACCGCTGCGTGTCGAGCGAACGGCGCGCGATCGCCTGGCGATGCGCGCGGCGACACCGGCGACGACGCAATACGTCGAGATCCCGATGGCCGCGTCCGCGCCGGCCGTCGCAGGCGCGGGGACGACGCCATGATCGGTCCGGGCGCGAAGAAAAACGGCGCCAAAGCCCGCGCCGCGGCAAGCGTCAAGAGCTTCAGCTACGCGACCAGCCCGCTGCTCGCCGCGCCGACGCCGCCGTGGCGCTCAAAGCTGCTGGTCGCGCTCGTCGGCCTCAGCTTCGCGCTTCTGCTCGGCCGCGCCGTCTACGTCCAGATCATCGATGCGCCGTTCTTTTTGAAGCAGGGCGAGATTCGCTACGGCCACACGATCGAGCTGCCGGCGAGCCGCGGCCGGATCTTCGATCGCAACGGCCTGATCCTCGCGGCGAGTGTGCCGGCGCCGTCGATCTGGGCGATCCCCAAGGACCTCGAGGGCGATGCCCGCAGCCGGGCGGGGCTCGCGACGATGCTCGACATGACGAGCGCCGCGCTCGAGAGCCGGCTCGCCGACAACCCGAACTTCGTCTGGCTGCGCCGGCAGCTCGACGAAGACGTGGCGAAGAACATCCGCGCTCTCGGCATCAAGGGCATCCACGAAGTGCGCGAGTACAAGCGCAAGTACCCCGAGGGCGAGGCCGCGGCGCACGTCGTCGGCTTCACCGACGTCGAGGATCACGGCCAGGAAGGCATCGAGCTCGCGTTCCAGAAGGAGCTCGCCGGCAAGGGCGGCACACGCCGCGTCATCAAGGACCGGCTCGGCCGCGTCGTCGAGGACGTGGGCGACAGCGTCGCTGCGCTCGAAGGCCAGGACATTGGCCTGGCGATCGACTCGAAGGTCCAGTTCTTCGCCTACCAGCGCATCCGCGACGCGGTCGCGGCGAACAAGGCCAAGGCCGGCAGCGTCGTCGTCCTCGACGCGCAGACCGGCGACGTTCTCGCGCTGGCCAACTTCCCGAGCTACTCGCCTGCCGATCGCAGGAACCTCACCGGCGCCCAGCTGCGCAACCGCGCGCTCACCGACACCTTCGAGCCGGGCTCGACGATGAAGCCCTTCATCGCCGCCTGGGCGCTCGAGACCGGCCGCGTCACCCCGACGACGCTGATCCACACCGCGCCCGGCAAGATGACGCTCACGGGCTCGACCATCACCGATTCGCATCCGCACGGCGACCTCACGGTCACCGAGGTGATCCAGAAGTCGAGCAACGTCGGCGCGACGCGCATGGCGCTGATGTTCACGCCGCGCGAGATGTGGGAGCTCTACAGCGCGGTCGGCTTCGGCCAGAAGCCGCAGCTCGGCTTTCCGGGCGCGGTCGGTGGGCGTCTGCGCCCCTACAAGAGTTGGCGGCCGATCGAGCAGGCGACGATGAGCTACGGCTATGGTCTGTCGGCGTCGCTGTTCCAGATCGCCCACGCCTACACCGTGTTCGCGCACGACGGCGAGCTCATCCCCGCGACGCTGACGCGGCCGCTCGGTTCCGCGCCGTCGCCGGTCGTCTCGGGCACCCGCATCATCTCGCCCAAGACCGCAACGGCCCTGCGCGACATGCTCCACCTCGTCACGCTGCCCGGCGGCACTGCGCCCAAGGCGCAGGTGATGGGCTACTCGGTCGGCGGCAAGAGCGGCACGGCCTACAAGCAGGAAGGCGCGAGTTACGCGACGAAGAAATACCGTGCCTGGTTCGTCGGCATGGCGCCGATCGCGCATCCACGCATCATCGTCGCCGTGATGGTCGACGAGCCCACGGCCGGCAAGTGGTTCGGCGGCGACGTCGCCGCGCCCGTGTTCAGCGAGGTCGTGCAACAGACGCTGCGCCTCATGGGCGTTCAGCCCGACCTCGACGTCAAGCCGCAGATCGTCTCGCGCGAGATGCCGGCCGAAGAGGAAAGCTTCTGATGGCCGCGGCAGGTCGTGCCGGCGTCGTTCGCCTCGACTCGCACGAGGCGGCGCACGCCTGGCTCGTCGAGCGCGGCGCGCGGGCGCTGGTCTCCGACAGCCGCCTCGTCGCAGCGCACGACGCCTTCGTCGCCTGGCCGGGTCACGCGAGCGACGGCCGGCGCTTCGTCGATGCGGCACTGGCGGCAGGTGCGAGCGCATGCCTCGTCGAGGCCGACGGCGTCGATGCCTTCACCTTCGCCGATGGCTCGCGCGTCGCCGGCCTGCGCGGCCTCAAGGCCGCCGCGGGCGACATCGCGAGCCGCTTCCTGAACCGGCCGAGCGCCGAGCTCGACGTCGTTGCTGTCACCGGCACCAACGGCAAGACCTCGACCGCGTGGTGGGTCGCGCAGGCGCTATCGTCCCTCGGCCGGCCCTGCGGCGTGATCGGCACGCTCGGGATCGGCGAGGCGCCGACCGCGACGACGAGCGATGCCGGCAGAACAGGCGCGCCCGCATGGGTTTCGACCGGGCTCACGACGCCCGATCCCATCGTCCTCCAGAACGCGCTGCGCGACTTCGCCGACCGGCACTTCGCCGCCTGCGCCCTCGAAGCCTCGTCGATCGGCATCGCCGAGCATCGCCTCGCTGGCACGCGTGTCGCGGTCGCGGTGTTCACCAACTTTACGCAAGACCATCTCGACTATCACGGCGACATGCCGGCCTACTGGCAAGCGAAGGCTCAGCTCTTCGCCTGGCCCGAGCTGAAGGCGGCGGTCCTCAATCTCGACGACGCCCAGGGCATCGAGCTCGCGTCGACGATCGACCCGGGCGCGGTCGACCTGTGGACCGTGTCGGCGCAAGGTGCGCCGGCGCGCCTCAGGGCCAGCGACGTGCGTCACGAGAGCGGCGGCCTGACCTTCACGGTGAAGGAAGGCGCGAGCACCGCGGCGATCGCGACGCGCCTGATCGGCGACTACAACGCCGCTAACCTGCTCGGCGTGATCGGCGTTCTGCGCGCGCTCGGCGTCGGCCTCGCCGCCGCGGCCGCCGCGTGCACCGGCCTCCATCCCGCGCCGGGCCGAATGGAGCGCGTGCGCGACGAGGCTGCGAGCACGACCAGCGGCGACCGGCCCGAGGTCGTCGTCGACTACGCCCACACGCCCGACGCGCTCGACAAGGCGCTGGCCGCCCTCGTGCCGTTCGCGCGCGCTCGGGGCGGGCGGCTCTGGTGCGTGTTCGGCTGCGGCGGCAACCGCGACGCGAGCAAGCGGCCGCTGATGGGCGCGATCGCGTGCCGACTCGCCGATCGCGTCGTGATCACGAGCGACAACCCGCGCCTCGAGTCGCCCGACCTCATCCTGGCGCAGATCCTCACCGGCGCGATCGGCCACGACGAGGTCGACGTGATCGAGAACCGCGCCGAGTCCATCCGCCACGCGGTCGGCTCGGCCGCGGGCGCCGACGTCGTCCTCATCGCCGGCAAGGGGCACGAGGAGTACCAGGACATCGGCGGCGTGAGGTTTCCGTTCTCGGACGCGCGCCAGGCGGCGGGCGCGCTCGCGTCATGGCTGCCGGCCGAACAGCGTCCACCGGCGCCGATGGCGACGCTCGGTGAGCTGGCGCGGCTCCTGCCCGCAGCGCGGCTCGTCGGCGACGCAGCAACGCCGATCTTGCGCGTTCACAGCGACACGCGCAGCGTCGCGCCCGGCGACCTGTTCGTCGCGCTGCGCGGCGAGCGCTTCGATGCTCACGACTTCCTCGCCGCAGCGAAGGCCGCAGGCGCCGTCGCCGCGCTGGCCGAGCGCGGGCTCGATGCTGCCGGACTGCCGGGCCTCGTCGTCGCCGACACGCGCGCGGCGCTCGGCGATCTCGCCGCGGCGTGGAGGAAGCGCTTCACGATGCCGCTCGTCACTGTCACTGGCAGCAACGGCAAGACGACGGTGACGCAGATGATCGCAGCGATCTTTCGCGCCTGGCAGGGCGACGGCGCGTTCGCGACCCAGGGCAATTTCAACAACGACATTGGCGTGCCGCTGACGCTCCTGCGCATGCGCCCCGGCTGCCGCGCAGCCGTGATCGAGCTCGGCATGAACCACGTCGGCGAGATCGCGCGCCTGGCACAGGTCGCGGCGCCGACGATCGCGCTTGTCAACAACGCGCAGCGCGAGCACGTCGAGTTCATGGCCAGCGTCGACGCGGTGGCGCGCGAGAACGGTGCCGCGATCGAAGCGCTCGGCGACGGCGGCGTCGCCGTGTTCCCGGCCGACGACGCGCACGCGTCGACGTGGCGCGCGCTCGCCGGCGCGCGTCGCGTCGTGACCTTCGCGCTCGATTCGGCGGCCGACGTCTCGGGTCGCGCCGAATGGCACGACGACCGCTGGTCGATCGCGGTCGACACGTCCCGGGGTGCAGCGACCCTCACGCTTCACGTCGCCGGCATGCACAACGTTCGCAACGCGCTCGCCGCCACCGCTGCCGCGATGGCAGCCGGCTGCCCGCTCGACAAGGTCGTGCGTGGTCTCGACGGCTTCAGCGCGGTGCGCGGTCGGTCGCAGATGAAGCGCATCACCCGAGCGGGCGTCGCGGCGACGCTCGTCGACGACACCTACAACGCCAACCCGGATTCGGTGCGCGCCGCGATCGACGTGCTCGCGACGATGGCCGCGCCGCGCTGGCTCGTCCTCGGCGACATGGGCGAGGTCGGCGACCAGGGGCCGGTCTTCCATCGCGAGGTCGGCGCTTATGCCCACGAGCGCGGCATCGAGTCGCTCTGGGCCGCGGGCGCGGAGAGCGCGAACACGATCGCCGGGTTCGCGGGCGGCCGCGCGTTCGAGACGGTCGAGGCGCTGCTCGCTGCGCTCGGCAAAGCGCCGGTGGCGCCGTCGCTGCTCGTCAAGGGCTCGCGCTTCATGCGAATGGAGCGCGTCGTCGCGGCGCTGACCGGCCAGTCCGCGGGAGACGCGCATGTTGCTTAGCCTGTCGATCTGGCTGCAGGCGTACTCGCCCGAATTCGGCTTCATGCGCGTCTTCCAGTACATCACCTTCCGCGCCGTGATGGCGGCGTTGACCTCGCTGGTGATCGGCCTCGTCTTCGGGCCGTGGGTGATCCGTCGCCTCACCGAGCTGAAGATCGGCCAGCCGATTCGCTCTTACGGCATCGAGGCGCACCACGCGAAGAGCGGCACGCCGACGATGGGCGGCGTGCTGATCCTGCTCGGCATCGGCGTCTCGACGCTGCTCTGGTTCGACTGGTCGAACCGCTTCGTATGGATCGTGATGGCCGTGACCGTCGGCTTCGGCGCGATCGGCTGGGCCGACGACTGGAGGAAGGTCGTGCACAAGAACCCCGAAGGCATGCGCTCGGGCGAGAAGTACTTCTGGCAGTCGGTGATCGGCGTCGTCGCCGCGCTCTACCTCGCGTTCAGCGTCAGCGAGACTTCGAACCTGCGGGTCCTCGAGCTCTTCATCCGCTGGGTGCAGAGCGGCTTCTCGAACGACCTGCCGCCCAAGGCCGACCTGATCGTGCCGTTCTTCAAGACCGTGAGCTACCCGCTCGGCGTCTTCGGCTTCATCGCGCTCACCTATTTCGTGATCGTCGGCGCGAGCAATGCCGTCAACCTCACCGACGGCCTCGACGGCCTGGCGATCATGCCGGTGGTGATGGTCGGCTCGGCCCTCGGCGTGTTCGCGTACGTCACCGGCAGCTCGGTCTACTCGCGCTACCTGCTCTTTCCGTACATCCCCGGCGCGGGCGAGCTGCTCATCTTCTGCTCGGCGATGGCCGGCGCTGGCCTGGCGTTCCTCTGGTTCAACACCCACCCGGCGCAGGTCTTCATGGGCGACGTCGGCGCGCTCGCGCTCGGCGGCGCGCTCGGCACGATCGCCGTCATCACGCGCCAGGAGATCGTCCTCGGCATCATGGGCGGAGTCTTCGTCGCCGAGGCGCTCTCGGTGATGGCGCAGGTTGCGTGGTTCAAGTACACGAAGAGGAAGTATGGCGAAGGCCGGCGCTTCTTTCGCATGGCGCCGCTGCACCATCACCTGACGGTCCAGACGACGTGATAGCCGACATAGATGGCGAGCACGAAGATGATCAGGTTGGTGATTGTGTGGCTGACTTCCATGATGTCCTCTTGATCTT
>JAYVVB010000506.1:0-5300 GCA_043787455.1 Rhizobacter sp. | reverse complement strand
AGCGGCAGCTCGATGCCGAGCGCCGCGAGACCCGATCGTTCGGCGCAGGCGAAGTAGTGCTGCGCCAGCGCGGCGCGGCGCCGCGTCACTTCGGCCAGGCCTTGCAACTGGTGCAGTCCGATGGTCGCGTTGATGTCGGTGAGGTTGAACTTGCCGCCGGGCTCTTCGACCTCCATGCCGTCCTCGCCCGAGCGGACGACGCCTTGCAGGCGCAGCCGCTCGGCTCGCCCGGCCTCGGCCTCGGTGTTCATCACCAGGCAGCCGCCTTCGGCACAGGTGATGTTCTTGTTCGCCTGGAAGCTGATGCTGACGAGATCGCCGAAGCTGCCGATCAGCTGCCCGTTCCAGCGCGAATCGATCGCCTGCGCCGCGTCCTCGATGACGCGCAGGTCGTGCCGCTTGGCGATCGCGTAGAGCCGGTCCATGTCGACCGGCAGGCCCGAGAGATAGACCGGGATCAGGGCACGCGTGCGGGGCGTGATCGCGCTCTCGATGGCGTCGAGGTCGATGTTTCGCGTACGCGGATCGACGTCGACGAACACCGGCCGCGCGCCGACGGCGAGGATCACGTTGGCCGTCGCGACCCAGGTGATCGGCGTCGTGATGACCTCGTCGCCCGCGCCGATGCCGGCGATGCGCAGCGCCACCTCCATCGTCGCCGTGCCGTTGGCGAACGAGCGCACCGGGCGGCCGCCGAAGAGCGCCGACAGGCGCTGTTCGAACTCGTGCATCTTCGGGCCGGAGGTGATCCAGCCGGAGGCGAGCACTTCGCCGACGGCGGCGATGGTCGCGGCGTCGATGACCGGCTTGGCGAAGGGCAGGAAAGGCGACTCGGACATGGATGGATTTTTCAGCTGCGGGCGACGACGTAGACGCCGACGAGGATGATGGCGATGCCGGCGCAGCGCATCGGGCCGAGGGCTTCTCCGAACAGCCAGTAGGCGGCGACGGCGTTGACGACGTAGCCGAGCGAGAGCATCGGATAGGCGACCGAAACCTCGACCCGCGACAAGGCCACCAGCCACACGCCGACGCTCAGCACGTAGCAGGCGAGGCCGGCGAGGATCGGCCACTGCGTCAGCACGCGTGCGCCGGTCGCGAGCAGGGTCGAGGCCTCGACGCTGAGCGCGCCGAGCGGCTTCACGCCGGCTTTGAGCAGCAGCTGCGCGCCGGCGTTCAGGAGCACGCCGGTGAGGAGGAACATGAAGGTGGGCAAGGTCATCGGCGTGGGCTTTCAAAGTTGGCGACGACGACGCGCCGATCGTCCTCGGCGACCGGCGTCATCGGCAGCTTGCGTTCGCGCAGCGTCGCATAGGTCTCGTGCGCCATCAGCGCCAGGGCGTGCGGTCCCGAGGTCCAGCGCTCGGTGAACGCATCGAGCGTCGGCAGCGATTGTCCGGGCTCCAGGGCGATGCCGAACTCGAGCTCGTCGGCGACCTCGACCATGATCGGCGTGCGCCGCAGGTAGAAGGGCAGCGTGTGGTCGAGCATGCGCACCGAATAGATCGGCACCTCCGGCCCCATGAACGCCTCGATCGCCGGCACGAGGTCCGCGCCCGAGCTCCTGCGGCCGAACGCCTCGTGGCCGCGCAGCGCCGCGGTCGCCATCACGAAGAACGCGAGAGCGTAGGCCACCTTGCTGGCGCGCGCGTCGCCGCCCTTGAGTCGCCAGGCGAAGGCCAGGCCGAAGGTCGCCAGCGCGCCGCCGATGGCGAGCCAGGTTGCGAAGCTGCGATAGATCCCGGCGTCTGCCTGGGTGTGCGCCAGCCGATCGGCGAACGGCGCCGCGGCGAGCACGGCGACCACGACGAATGCCGCGCCGATCAGCTGCCGCCGCCACTGCACCGGCGACAGCCGGTCGAGCGCGAGCGCCACCAGCACGGCAAGCGCGGGAAAGACCGGCAGGATGTAGCCGGGCAGCTTGGAGCTCGAAGCGCTGAAGAAGACGAAGATCGCGATGACCCAGATCGCGAGCAGCAGCACCGGCCGAAAGCCTTCGCCGCGCGAGCCGTCGCGCACGACCGCCGGCACGCGCCACGCCACGCCGATCCAGGGCAGGAAGCCGCCGAGCAGAAGGGGCACGAAGTACCACCAGGCGCCGTCGCGCCGATGCACCGTCGACAGGTAGCGTTGCCAATGCTCGTGGATGAAGAAGAAGCGCGCGAACTCCGGGTTGCGCGACGAGATCAGGACGAACCACGGCGCAGCGATGGCGAACATCAGCAGCGCGCCGCTCGCGAGATGCAAGCGGCGCCAGATCGCGAAGTCACGCGCGACCGCCGTGTAGACGACGAGCACCAGCCCCGGCAAGGCGATGCCGATGAGGCCCTTGGTGAGGATCGCGACCGCCACCCAGGCCCAGGCGAACCCCATCCAGCTGTGTCGCGCCGCCGCGGTGGCCGACGGGTGCTGCGCCATCAGCACGCCGGCGAGCACGCCGGCGAGCGCTCCCGAGACGCCCATGTCGAGCGAGTTGAAGTGACTGCCGAGGTTCCAGCCCGGCGCCGCCAGCAGGATGGCGCCCGAGAGCACGGCGACACCGGCGCCGAACCAGCGCCGCGCAGCGACCATCGTGATGACGATGGCGAAGGCGCCGCTGAGCGCGACCCAGAGCCGCGCCTGCCACTCGCCGATGCCGAAGGCTTCGTACGCGAGCGCCGTCATCCACATCTGCAACGGCGGCTTCTCGAAGTACTTGATGCCGTTGTAGCGGATCGTCACCCAGTCGCCGGTCGCCACCATCTCGCGCGCGATCTCGGCATAGCGGCCTTCGTCGGAGCGCAGGAGATGGCGCGCGTCGAGCGTCAGGAACCAGACGCAGGCGATCGAGGCGATGCCGCACCAGAAGAGCCATCGGTGCCGCGACGGATCGGTCGACGGGACGGCGAGACCCGCTCGCGTCACTTCCAGAGCCAGTCGGAGAACTCCGGCGTCGGCGCGGCGCGCGGGCGCAGGACGACGTCGTGCCGGATCGGCGAGCGCTCGGTGTCGATGCCGTAGGGCGTGTAGCCGAAATCCTGCAGGTACTCGTAGATCTCGTCGGTGCTCGTGCCGGCGCGCGCGAGATGGTCGTCGACCAGCTCGGTGATCAGGAACGGCTTGTGCCTGGCCAGTGTCTTGCGTAGCCCCTGCAGCACCTGCAGCTCGAAGCCTTCGACGTCGATCTTGATCACTTTCGGTGTCACGTGTTCCAGCTCGTCGTCGCCGACGCGGACCGGGACCCGGATCGACTTGACGACAGTGCCGGATACGGGCGCCAGCGTCGCCGTCCCGGAGTGCTCGGACGTGAAGTTCAGAGTCAGCGTGTCCGGTGCCGCGGCGAGCGCGCAACGCCGCACCTCGACGTTGCGGATGCCGTTCATCTTCATGTGCCTCTCGACCGCGCCGGCGCACCCCGGGTTGGGCTCGAAGCAGATCACGCGGCCGCTATCGCCGACCAGCGAGCGCGCGTGGAGCGCGATCATGCCGATGTTGGCGCCGATGTCGACCATCGTGTCGCCTTCGCGCAGCAACTGGTCGAGGGTGCGCTGGACGCCGAGTTCGTAGTAGCGGCCGAGGAACCAGGTCGAGCATTGCGCCCAGTCGAAGCGATCGAGCTTCATCTTGAAGCCGTGTCGCTTGCCGCGGACGATCACCTCTGGCAGCTCCTTCCATTCCGGCCGCATCCGCTCGGTGCCGCCGAGCGCGGCTCCGAAGCCGAAGGCGCGCATCACTCGAGACCAGCCGGGAAGCTCTGCTCGCGTGTAGGGCAGGATCAGGAACGCGAGTCGGGGGTGCATGACGCCGATTTTGCCGTGAGCCGAAAGGGGACAACCCGGCCCGACGCGCTCAGCCGTTCGGCCGGATCGGCGTGTAGAGCTGGTCGGCAGCGGCTTCGGGCTTCATCAGGCGCCAGCGCTCGAGGCCGGCGAGCTCGGTAACCGATCGCCGCGCCTCGTCGGCGCGGATGATCGGGTCGAGCTCGAGCACGCGGGCGAGGCACCGTGCGATCCACTCGTCGTTGTCGCGGACGTATTCGCCTCCGGTCGTGAGGCGCTCGACCGGGATGCGCTCGGTGCGCTCGAAGCTCGACTCCACCGCAGGATCGAGCGGGGCCGAACGGCTGCGCGCGTCCGTCCGCGAGCCGGCCTCGAGTCGCTTCGCGAACTCGTCGTCAGCCACGGCCACGGGATCGAGGTGCCCGTGCGTGTCATACATGAGTCGCGCCGGGGCGAGGAAATCCGCCGGCTCGGCGCCGACCTCGAGCTGGCTCAGGTGCATCGCGAAGCGATCGACCCAATCCTCGCGCGTGACGTCGAACTCCATCGCTCAGCCCTCGGACACGACGGTCGCCGCGGCACGCCACTCGCCGCCGATGAGGAGCTCGTGCGGGCCGAACTGTGCCTTGTAGGCCATCTTGCCGCTGCCGTCGATCCAGTAGCCGAGGTAGACGTGCGGCAGGCCCAGCTGCTTCGTCTGCTCGATCTGCCAGAGCACGTTGTAGGTGCCGTAGCTCTTCTTCGGCTCGGGCTCGAAGAAGGTGTAGACCGCCGACAGGCCGTCGTTGAGGACGTCGAGGATCGAAACCATCTTCTGGGTGCCGAGGCCATCGGCGCTCGGCTCGCGGAACTCGACCAGGCGCGAGTTGACGCGACTCTGCAGCAGGAACTGGGTGTACTGGTCGATCGAGTCGTGGTCCATGCCGCCGCCGATGTGGCGTCCGGCCTGGTAGCGCAGGTAGAGCTGGTAGTGCTCGGCGATGAAGCACAGGCGCAGCACGCGTGCCTCGAGGTGGCCGTGGGCGCGGACCGCGCGGCGCTGGCTGCGCGTCGGCTGGAACGTGGCGACGGGCACGCGCAGCGGCAGACAGGCGCGGCAGCCGTCGCAGTACGGGCGATAGGTGAACATGCCGCTGCGGCGAAAGCCATTCGCGACCAGACCCGAGTAGGCGTCGGCGTGGATCAGGTGACTCGGCGTGGCGACCTGCGACCTCGCCATCCTGCCCGGCAGATAGCTGCACGGATAGGGAGCCGTGGCGTAGAACTGAAGCGACGCGAGCGGTAGTTCCTTCGGATGGGTCACGGGCGGGTGTCCTCGAGGGCAAAAGGCTCCAGACCGATCTGCTCCCACAGGCGCAAATCATAAAACCAATCGACGACATCCATGTGCGCAAGAGCCGTGCCGAGACGCAGGCGAAAGTCGCGCCGCGCGATCTCGCGGCCGCCGAACGACGCCAGGTGCAAGGTGCGCTGCTGGCAGTCGATGGTCTCGATGCCGCGTGCCCGACAGAACGACACGAGTGCCGCGAGGGCGATCTTCGA
>JAYVVB010000505.1:0-9389 GCA_043787455.1 Rhizobacter sp. | reverse complement strand
ATCCGCTCGCCGATCGCGACGACGATCGGCGCGTCCGGCCTTCGGGCGACGATCCGAAAGGGCTTCCGGTCGAGCCGCGATCCGTCGAGCTCGCGCGTGACGCCGAGCGCCTGGCTGAGCCGTCCCGGGCCGGAGCAGAGCAATCGCGGCGAGTCGACGCCGCGGCGCTCGCGCATCTGCTCGAGGCCGGCGACGGGCTCGAGCGCACGGATCAGGACGCCCGCGCCGTGGCCCGCGGAACGACAGACGAAGTTGAGGCACCAGTGGATGCCGTAAGAGCGGTAGACATAGGCCCTTCCCGGCGGTCCGAACATGGCGGCGTTGCGCGCTGTGTGGCCAGCGAAGCTGTGCGATGCGGGATCGTCCTGGTCGTAGGCCTCGGTCTCGACGATGACACCGCCGACGCCGTCGACGAAGAGGCTCGCGCCGATCAGAGCGCGCGCCACGTCGGGTGCTGCGGCGCGGAAGTCGATGCGCGCTGTCGACCCTCGCGCACGCCTCATGCGGTCGCGCCGAAGATCGCACCGACGCCGGCGGTGACCGCCATCGCCAGCGCGCCCCAGAACGTCACGCGCCACGCGCCCCGCCACGGGTCGGCGCCGCCCATGCGCGCGGCAACGATGCCGAGGAGCGCCAGGAAGACGATCGTCGTCCCTGCGATCCAGGCGAGGAGCTGCGCGGCCGGCGCGAGCATCGTCACGGCGAGCGGCAGCGCGGCGCCGACGGCGAAGCTCCCTGCCGAGGCGAGGGCCGCCTGCACCGGGCGGGCGGCGAGCGCCTGGGTGATGCCGAGCTCGTCGCGCGCGTGCGCGCCGAGCGCGTCGTGGGCCATGAGCTGGGTCGCGACCTGGTCGGCGAGCGGCGCGTCGAGGCCACGGTCGACGTAGATCGCGGCGAGCTCGCGGTGCTCCGAGCCCGGATCGTGCTGGAGCTCGGCGCTCTCTTTCGCGAGATCGGCGTGCTCGGTGTCGGCCTGCGAGTGCACCGACACGTACTCGCCCGCGGCCATCGACATCGCGCCGGCGACCAGCCCCGCCACGCCCGAGACCAGCAGGTTGGCGTGCGCGACGTGCGCCGCCGCCACGCCGACCAGCAGGCTCGCGGTCGAGACGATGCCGTCGTTCGCGCCCAGCACTGCAGCGCGTAGCCAGCCGATGCGGGTCGTGCGGTGTCGTTCGAGGTGGCGTCGGGCCATGGGTTCGCGTGAGAGAGTGGGATCGGCTCGGCCGAAGGCATGAGGGTAGCAGCCCTCCGCGCGGCGATCGGGGAGGCCGTCGATAGAATCCGCCGCTTTCGACAAGCTCCGGCCGCCGTGTCCGATCGCCGCAAGGTCCTGCCCCAGTACGTGCTGCCCAAGCGGGGCCTGACGGCGTTCGCCGGCCGGATCGCATCGCGGGAGCGCGGCGCGATCACGACACGGCTCGTGCGCTGGTTCGTGCGCAAATACGGCGTCGACATGAGCGAGGCGGCGGTGAGCGACATCGCCGCCTACGCGAGCTTCAACGACTTCTTCACTCGCGCGCTGAAGCCCGGGGTGCGTCCGCTCGCCGGCGCCGACCTGGTCTGCCCGGTCGACGGCACGATCAGCCAGTTCGGCCGGATCGAGCAAGACCAGATCCTGCAGGCCAAAGGCCACCGCTATTCGGCGACGGCGCTCGTCGGCGGCGACGCCGCGCTCGCCGAGCGCTTTCACGACGGCAGCTTCGCGACGCTCTACCTGAGCCCGAAGGACTATCACCGCATCCACATGCCGTGCGACGGCACGCTGACACGGATGATCCACGTGCCTGGTGCGCTCTTCTCGGTGAACCCGACGACGGCGCGCGGCGTCCCAGGCCTGTTCGCGCGCAACGAGCGCGTCGTCTGCGTGTTCGACTCCGAGCGCGTCGGCACGTTCGTCCTCACGCTCGTCGGCGCGACCATCGTCGGCAGCATGGCGACGGTCTGGCATGGCCAAGTCAATCCGCCACGCGTGCGGCGTGCGCGCGAGTGGCGCTATCCGGCGGGCGCGATCCTGTTGAAGCAAGGCGAGGAGATGGGCCGCTTCATGCTCGGCTCGACCGTCGTGCTGCTGTTCGAGAAGCAGGACCTGCGCTTCAATCTGCAGTGGCATCCCGACAAGGCGATCCGTCTCGGCGAGGCGATGGCCGACCTCGGCTGACGCGTCCGCTTGTGCTTCGCGAGCTCGAGACCGACTCCCCCGATGCGCGCCGTCTTCGTCGATGCCAACGTCGCCTTGCGCGCGCTCGCCGAGCGCATCGGCCGCGAGTCATTGCCGCGGCTCGAGCTCGCCTTCGGCTCGGCCGACATCGCCCCCGACGAGCTGCCCGATTCGCTCGCCGGCGCGCCCGTCGCGGTCATCGACCACACGGCGCTGCCGATCGAGGTCGCGCGACGCTGCGCTGGTCTGCGCCATGTCGTCTTCCTCGGCACCGGCGCCCGCAGCTACATGGACCCGGAGGCGCTCGCCGAGCTCGGCATCGCCGTCCATCTGATCAAGGGCTATGGCGACACGGCCGTCGCCGAGTGCGCCATGGGTTTGCTGTTCGCCGCGGCGCGCGGCTTCGCGGCGATGGACGGCGCGATGCGCGACGGCCGGTGGTTGCGCATGGAAGGAATCCAGCTCGGCGGCAAGACGCTCGGCCTCGTCGGCTACGGCGGCATAGCCGCCGAGACCGCGCGACTGGCACGCGGCTGCGGCATGAAGATCGTCGCCTGGAACCGCACGGCGAGAGCCGCCGACGGTGTCAAGTTCGTCACGATCGACGAGCTGCTCGCGCGCAGCGACGCGATCTCGATGCACCTTCTTCTCTGCGATGAGACGCGCGGCTTCCTCTCGCGCGAGCGGCTGTTCGCGATGCGGCCCGGCGCGATCCTCGTCAACACCGCGCGCGGCGCGCTCGTCGACGAAGCGGCGATGGTCGAGGCCTTGCGCTCAGGGCAGCTACGCCACGCCGGCCTCGACGTGTTCGCAGTCGAGCCGCTGCCCGCGGGTCACGTGCTGACGACTCTGCCGAACGTGACACTGTCGGCGCACTCGGGATTTCGCACGCCGGAGGCAAACGAGCGCCTGACCGAGGAAGCGTTCGTGCACTGCGCGCGGATCGTGGCGAGCTCCGAACGACTGCCCGACGCGACATGAGCCAGCTGCCCGCCATCGAGCTGCAGGCACCCGACATCAGCCGCTGGCAATACGGCGGCACGGGTGTCGACTGGGTCCATGTCTTCGACTCGGGGCGGCCGGGCCCGAAGGTCATGGTGCAGGCGCTGACGCACGGCAACGAGATCTGCGGCGCGATCGCTCTCGACTGGCTGCTGTCGCAGCGCTTTCGCCCGCGGCACGGCAGCCTCACGCTCGCCTTCGCGAATGTCGCCGCCTTCGCCCGCTTCGATCCGGCGGACCCGTACCCGTCGCGCCTCGTCGACGAGGACTACAACCGCGTCTGGGCCGATGCGACGCTCTTCGGTTCGGGCGATACCGTCGAGCTGCGCCGCGCGCGCGAGCTGCGTCCCTTCGTCGACGCCGCCGAGCGGCTGCTCGACATCCACAGCATGAGCGAGCCCTGCCGACCGCTGATGGTCTGCGGCATGGTCGAGAAGAACGTCGCGTTCGCGCGCGAGCTGGGCGTGCCCGCCGATCTCCTGATCGACACCGGCCACCCGGCCGGCCTGCGCATGGTCGACCGCGGCGACTTCGGCGATCCGCAGAGCCCGAAGCTCGCCTTGCTCGTCGAGTGCGGCCAGCACTGGGAGCGGGCGGCTGCGAGCGTGGCCATCGACACCCTCGTGCGATTCCTCGGCTTGACGGGCGTGGCCGAAGCGGCCTGGGTGCAGGCCCAGGTGCGCCTGCCGTTGCCGCCGATCCAGCGGCTGGTGCGAGTGACCGAGCCGGTGGTCGCACGCAGCGCGGACTTCCGGTTTCTCGTGCCTGCCGTGGGGCTCTCGGTGGTGGCCAAAGCCGGCACGCCGATCGCGCAGGACGGCGACCACGTCTGGGTCACGCCCTACGACGACGCCGTGCTCGTGATGCCCGGGACGCGCAACCTCAAGCCCGGAGGCACGGCGGTGCGGCTGGGGCGCTTCGAAAATCGATAGCGTCAATCGAGCTTCCACTTGTTGTCGACGACCTTGACGACGACGCGCGCGCGCTGGTCGAGGCCGAGGTGATCGTTCTTCGACATGCTGACGACGCCGTTCGACACGTGCAGGTCGCGCAGGCCCTCGAGCGCGTCGCGCAGGGCGACGCGGAACTCGCGCGTGCCGGGCTGCGCCTTCTTCGCCGCGATCGGGATCGCCTGCGCGAGCTCGAGCCACGCATCCCAGGTGTACGAGCCGAACGCCGACACGGTGCCGGCGCCGTTGACGCTTTCGTAGCGCTCGACGTAGTCGAGCGCTACGGCCTTGGCAGGATGGTCGGCCGGCAGCGCCGCGGCGACGACGACCGGGCTCGTCGGCACGAACATGCCCTCGATGTCCTTGCCGCCGACGCGCAGGAAATCGTTGTTGGCGACGCCATGATTGAAGTAGACGCTGCCCTTGTAGCCGCGCTCGACCAGGGTCCGCGCCGGCAGGACGGCCGGCGTGCCGGAAGCGCCGATGACGACCATGTCGGGGTTGGCAGCCATGAGCTTCAGCACCTGCGCGGTAACGCTGGTGTCGCGCGGCGCAAAGCGCTCGCTCGCCACGATCCTGATCTTCCTCGCCTCGGCGAACTTCTCGAACTCGGCGTGGAACGCCTCGCCGAGGGCATCGTTGAAGCCGACGTAGGCCATCGTCTTCATGCCTCGCTTGGCCGCGTGCTCGAGGATCGCGAGCACCATCATCGTGTCGGTCTGAGGCGTCTTGAACATCCACGCCTTCTTCGCGCTCATCGGTTCGATGATCCGCGCCGACGACGCGAGCGAGATCACCGGCGTCTCGCCCTCGGCGACGACGTCGATCATCGCCAGCGTGTTCGGTGTCGTCGTCGAGCCGATGATCGCGTCGACCTTGTTCTCGCCGATGAACTTGCGCGTGTTCACGACCGCGGCGCTGGAATCGCTGGCGTCGTCGAGGACGATGTACTCGACCGAAAGGCCGCCAATGGTCTTCGGCAACAGCGCGATCGTGTTCTTCTCCGGAATGCCGAGCGACACGGCCGGGCCAGTCGTCGACAGCGTCACGCCGATCTTGACCTGGGCCTCGGCGACGAGGGGCAGAGCAGCGGCGAGCGCGACGCAGAGCGCGGCGACGGAACGAAGAGGATGCATGAACGAGTCTCCTGGAGCGTTGTTGTGATTCAAGCCGGATCGACGATTGCGGCGAGGCGAACGTGGCCGCGAAAGCGCGCGCGCCGCGCCCGCACCGCCGGCGCGCTCAGCCGATAGCGCGGAAAGCGCGCAAGGAAGCGGCCGATGGCGACGCGGCCTTCGAGCCGCGCCAGGCCCATGCCGACGCACTGGTGGATGCCCGAGCCGAACGCGACGTGACGATTCGGCTGGCGCGCGACGTCGAGCCGGTCCGGATCGGCAAAAGCGTCCGGATCGCGGTTGGCCGAGCCGATGCCGAGCGTCACCAGCGTGCGCGGCGCGAGCGCGACGCCGCCGATCTCGGTCGCGCCCGTCGTGATCCGATTGCCGAGCTGGTTCGAGCTCTCGAAGCGCAGGAACTCCTCGACGGCGACGCGAACGAGCTCGGGCCGCTCGATGAGGCGCGCCTTCTCGTCGGGCCAGTCGGCGAGGCAGGCGAGGCCGTTGCCGATCAGGTTGGTCGTCGTCTCGTGGCCGGCGTTGAGCAGGAAGATACAGTTGTGCAGGAGCTCGGCGGCACCGAGCGCTTCGCCGCCCTCGCCTTCGATGAGTCGCGTGAGCACGTCGACCTCCGGGTCGCCCGGCGCGGCACGGCGGCGTTGCACCAGGCCTTCGAGGTAGACGCGCATCTCGGTCACGGCGCGGTTGCCGAGCTCGAGCTGCTCGGCGCTCAGCTTCGGTTCGAGCGCGCCGAGGATGGCGAGCGACCAGTCGCGCAGCGGCGTGCGCTCTTCGTTCGGCACGGCGAGCAGGTTGCCGATGATCTCGACGGGAATAGCGCTCGCGAACGCGGCGATGAGATCGACCTCGGCGTTCGCGCCGCGCCCGGCCATCGCGTCGACGAGGCTGTCGACGCGCTCGACGAGGCGCTCTTCCATCGCCGCGATGTGCCTGGGCGTCAACGCGCCGGCGATGAGCTTGCGAACACGCGTGTGCAGCGGCGGATCGTTGAAGACGAGGCTCGTCGTGTGATGCTCGAACAGCGGCGACGCGCCGTACTTGGGGAAGAACTCCTCGCGCTTGTCGGAGCTGAAGGTCGCCGTGTCCTTGTAGACGGCGACGACGTCGGCGTAGCGGCTCAGGAAGACGCCGCCGTCGGCCATCAGCTTCACCGGCGCGTGCGTGCGCAAGGCGCGGTAGGTCGGGAACGGATCGTCGTAGAACGCGTCGGGCAGGCGCTTCAGGTCGAAGTCGTCGGCAAGGGCGCGGTCGTCGGTCGGCACGGCCACAAGTCTACGGGCTCGCTCGCGCGGTTGAACGTGTCCGAAAGCGTCGCGTCCCGGGGCGCGAGCAGGGCTGACCTGTCGTCTCGCCATCGAAATCAAAGGGCTCGCTGCATGGCCTCGGTTCACAGGGAAGTCGTCATCGCGCGACCGGTCGCCGCGGCGTGGGATGCGCTCGCCGACGTCGGCGCGCTCCAGGCCTTCACCGAGGACGAGTCGTCGTGCCGCGTCGTCTGGACTGCGGACTTCCTGCCTAACGACGACGCGGCGCGCATCGCCGGCATGATCGAGCACGGCCTGTCGGCGATGCGGCGCACGCTGGAGGAGGCGCCGATCGGTTAGGGTTGCCGTCCTCGCCATGGCGAGGACCCCTCGATGCAACTCACCTCCTCCGCTGTCGCCTTCGTGTCGGCGTCACTCGCCCTCGCGCTGTCACCCGTGTTCGCCGCGGCGGCCGACGACGAGCCGGCCGCCGTGCCGTACCGCCCGAGCGTCTCGACGCCGGCGGCGCTCTCGGCGCCCGGCTGGATCGAGATCGAGGTCGGCCTGCTGCACCAGCACGATGGCTCGGGCGCCTATCGAGACAGCGTCCCCGCGACCCTCAAGCTCGCCTTCAGCGCCGACTGGGGTGTTCGCGTCGGCGCCGATGCCTGGGTGCGCCAGCGCGACGAGGCCGGCCATCGCACAAGCGGCATCGGCGACACGGCCGCGGTCGTGAAGCGACGCCTCGCCGTCGACGACGCGAGCGCCTTCGGCCTCGAAGCCGCGGTCGTCCTGCCGACGGCGCGCCGCGGCCTCGGCACCGGCCAGGCGGCCTATGGCATCAACGGCATCTACAGCATCGACTTCGGCCGCTGGCACACCGACATCAACCTCGCCGCGACGCGCGCCGGCGAGATCGATGCCGGAACGTCGCGGATCCAATGGCTCGGCGCCGCCGCCTTGTCGACGGCCATCAACGATCGCTGGGGCGTCGTTGGCGAGGTCTCGGGAACGAATCAGCGCGGCGTCGAGTCGACGCGGCAACTCCTCGTCGCGGCGAGCTACGGCGTATCGAAGCGCCTCGTCCTCGACGCCGGCGTGGCGCGAAGCCTGCGCTCCGGAGCGCCGACCTGGTCGGCGTTCACCGGCTTCACCTGGCTCGCCGCCCGCATCTTCTGACGCAAGCTTCGCGCGACCGGGCTATTTCTTAGTGCGCCGGCCGTCGGGCTCGGTCGCGACGCCCTTGAACTTGCCGCCGTCCTGCTTGAGGGTGCGGCCGGTGACCGCGCCGCTGCGCGAGCCGTTGTCGGTGTTCTTGGCCATGTCGGATGCTCCGTTGCCGAGACCTCGCCGAGGTCGCGCTTGGCCCGTCGAGAGCACCGTCGGACGATGCCGCAACTTGCCCCTAGGTCGTGAGTTGCGTTCGATCGTGGTCGTCAACCGGTGACGAGGCGATAGCCGACGCCCGTCTCGGTGAGCAGCATCTTCGGCTGCGCCGGATCGCTCTCCAGCTTGTGGCGCAGGCTCGCCATGAAGACGCGCAGGTAGTGGTTGTCGTCGACGTGGCTCGGCCCCCAGACCTCGCGCAGCAGATGGCGGTGCGTGAGCACGCGGCCGGCGTTGGCAACGAGCACGCCGAGGAGGCGGAACTCGATGGGCGTCAAGTGGACGACGGCGCCGGCCTTCTTCACGACGCGCGCCGGGAGGTCGATCTCGACGTCGCCGAGCATCACCGTCGTGCTCTCGCCGCCGTCGCGCAGAGTGTGCTGGCGGCGCATGTTGGCGCGCACGCGCGCGAGCAGCTCGGAGACGCCGAAGGGCTTCTCGATGTAATCGTCGGCGCCGGCGTCGAGGGCGCGCACCTTGTCGTCCTCGTCGGAGCGCGCCGAGAGCACGATCACCGGCACGCGCGACCAGGTGCGCACCTGGCGGATCAGGTCGACGCCATCGCCGTCCGGAAGGCCCAGGTCGGCGATGACGAGGTCGGGCTTTCTGGTCGCCGCGTCGACCACGCCCTGGCGCAGCGTCTCGGCCTCGAACACGCGCCAGCCCTCGGTCTCGAGCGAGGTGCGCAGGAACCGCCGGATGTGGCGGTCGTCCTCGACCAGCAGCACGACGGGCGTGGGTTCGCTCATCGCGCGGCTCCGGCCGGCTCGGCAACGGCATCCTCGACGCGCGCGCCCGCTTCGACGTCGACCGTCGGCGCGGTGCCGCGCGGCAGACGAAAGCTGAAGACCGCGCCGCCGTCCCCGCCGTTGGCCGCGGCGATCGATCCGCTGTGCGCCTCGACGATCGCCTTGCAGATCGCCAGGCCCAGGCCCACGCCCGCGACCGCCGACTCGCGCGCGCCGCGCGTGAACTTCTCGAAGATCGCTTCCTCCTGGCCCGGCCGGATGCCCGGGCCGTTGTCGGCCAGGCTGACGCGCAGCGCGTCGCCGTCCACGCGCGCGGCGATCTTCACGCGCGCCGTCGCCGGCGTGTACTTGGCGGCGTTCTCGAGCAGGTTGACGAGCACGCGCTCGATCAGCACGGCGTCGCACTCGACCAGCGGCAGGTCGGGTGGCAGGTCGGTCGAGACCTGGCGTGGCGCGATCACGCGCGCCGTTGCCCGCACGGCGCTGCCGACGATCTCCTCGATCGAATGCCACTCGCGGCGCAGGCGCACCTCACCGCTCTCGATACGCGCCATGTCGAGCAGGTTGTTGACCTGCGTCGACAGCCGCATCGCCTCGCTCTGCAGCGACTGCGCGATCTCGTCCTGCTCCTCGCTCAGCGCCGGCCGCGTCAGGCGCAGGCTTCCGGCCAGCCCGACGAGCCCTGCGAGCGGCGTGCGCAGGTCGTGCGACAGCGCCGAGAGCAGCGAGTTGCGCAGCCGCTCCGACTCGATCTGCACCGT
>JAYVVB010000504.1:0-6083 GCA_043787455.1 Rhizobacter sp. | reverse complement strand
CCCTTGGCCTCTTCGACGCGGCCCTTGACCTGATCCTTGTTCATGACGATTTCCTCTCGCTCAAGCGGTTGCAATACATCGAACGATCTGCGACGTGTGTCGATTCGCGGCATCCGATGTGTTCATCCTCGCAGCCTTGCTCAGCGGCATCTGTCGGCGAGTGCAGGCGAACCTCGTAGGAGAGGGCCGACGGGATCGGTCTCAGGATCACAGCTTCTCAGGCGTGGCCTTGATCGCGCCGCGGACGTTGATCACAGCCAGGCACACCTGCAGCACGACGAGCGCCCAGGCCGCGGCCTGCCAGCCCCATGCGATCCAGAGCGCGTTGCTGGAGAGGAAGATCCAGAAGCCGAGCTCGCGTCGCGACTTGTGCACCGAGGCGACGAGCCAGGCCGCGAGCACCGTCGTCGCCATCGCCGGCCATTGCAGAAGGTCGAGTAGATCCGTCATGCGGCGGCGTGAGCAGACAACGTGCCGCGATGACGGGCGGCTGCCAGCAGCGCTAAAGTTCGTCGCCCCGCGACCCCTTGACCGAGCGACTTCTCATGCACCTCACCCGCCCGTCCCAGATCGCCTCCAGCATCGCAGTCGCGGTCCTGCTCATGGCCGCTTGCGCCACGCCGCCCACCGAGACTCCCGTGCCGCAGCCGTCGTCCGCCCCGGTCGTAGCGACGGTCGCGCCGCCGCCCGCACCGGCGCAGGCGCCCGCGCCGTTCGCCGACGCGGTCGCCCGCGCCGGCGAGCGCCTGCTGCAGGACGCGCAGGCAACGCTTGGCGCCGGGCGCCGGGAGCTGGTGATCGATCCACTGATCGACGCGAGCACCGGTCAGCAGACGAACGGCACGGTGCAGATGGGCGCCCAGCTCGCCGGTCTCATCACGCGGCGCGTGCCGGCCTGGGACGTGCAGCCGCTGACGCGAGCCAGCCTGACGTCGCAGCCGCTGCTCCTGATCGGCACGCTGACGGCGATCAACACGAAGAACGCCAAGGACGAGAACGCCGACGTGTTCCGCATCTGTCTTGCGCTCGCCGACCTGAAGACCGGCAAGCTCGTCGCAAAGCGGGCCGACCGCGCCTTCGTCGCCACCGTCGACGCAGAGCCGCTGCCGCTCTATCGCGACAACCCGACCTGGACGCTCGACGCGACGACGCTGGCCTACATCAAGAGTTGCCAGGGCAGCACGGCCGGCGATTCGATCGCACCGGCATACCTGCGAAGGCTGCAAGCTGCGGCGGCGATCAACGAGGCCATGATCGCCTACGGCGACAACAAGACGGGCGACGCGTACAAGCTCTATCGCGAAGCGCGCATCCTCGCCGAGCCCGATGACCTGCGCGTCCTCAACGGGCTCTACATGACGAGCTGGAAGACGGGGCGCAAGAAGGAGGCGGCCGACACCTTCGGCAAGATCGTTGGCGTCGGCCTCGACGCCAAGCGGCTGCCGATCAAGATCTTCTTCGCTCCGGGCACGACGACGCTGCTGCAGTCGGCCGACCTGCAGGCGCAGTACGCGGTCTGGCTGCACGAAGTCGCGACGCAGGTGGGGACGCGCGATACGTGCCTTCGCGTCGTCGGCCACACCAGCCGCACCGGCGACGCCGCCGCCAACGACGTGCTCTCGCAAAAGCGCGCCGCGGTGATCAAGCAAAGCCTCGAGCGACAGAACAAGAAGCTCGTCTCGCGCGTCAGCGCCGACGGCGTCGGCTCGCGCGAGATCGTCGTCGGCCTCGGCACCGACGACCTGCGCGACGCGCTCGACCGCCGGGTCGAGTTCCGCACGATCGACTGCCGCTGAGCGACTGCCCTGGCGCTCGCAGCGAACACGCTCCGATGCCCCCGGCCCGCGACGCAACGAGCGCCCATCGCCTCGGTGTCGCGCTCGGCGTGCTCACGCTCGTCGCCGGCTGCGCGTCGTCGCCGCCGCGCGGTGGCGACGGTCGGGGCGCAAATCCACCGGCCGATCTCGCGCGAGTGGCCGACGCCGAGCCGCGGATCGAGACGATTCGACCTGGCGGCGCGAACAAGCCCTACCAGGCGCTCGGCCGCGAGTACGTGCCGAACGTCGCCGACGCGCCCTTCGTCGAGCGCGGCCTCGCGTCGTGGTACGGCCGCAAGTTCCATGGCCAGCGCACGGCGAACGGCGAGATCTACGACATGTACGCGATGACGGCGGCGCATCCGACGCTGCCGATTCCGAGCTACGCGCGGATCCGTAACCCAGCGAACGGTCGGGTCGTGATCGTGCGCATCAACGATCGCGGTCCGTTCCACGCCGGCCGCATCGTCGACCTCAGCTACGTCGCGGCGCTGAGGCTCGATCTGCTGCGCGGTGTGATGCCGGTCGAGCTCGAGCGCATCACGGCCGACGCGATCCGCACTGGCGCCTGGCGCCGCGAAGGCGATGGCGCGACGCGCGTCGCGGCGGCGCGCTCGAGCCCGGCGCTCGTCGCGTCCGCGGTCGCGCCCGCGGCGGCTCTCGCACCGGTCGCACGGGGCGCTCCGGAGAGCGTGACGATCGCGCCGGCTGACGTCGGGTTGGTGTCGGCGGCGACGGCGCAGGCACCGCCGATCGTTGCCGACGCGGCGCCGTTCGTACGACCGTCGAGCGACGCGGCGCGCGGCTTCTGGATCCAGCTCGGCGCCTTCCGCGAGCGAGACGGTGCGCAGAGCTTCCAACGCCACGTCGGCGACGACAACGACGCGGGCTGGCTCGCGCCGCTGCTCGCGACCTTCGCCGATGCGGCGCTGTTTCGTGTCCAGGCCGGCCCCTACGCGAGCCGCGATGAAGCCGATGGCGCGGCGACGCGCGTGCGCAGCGCGCTCGGCATCGTGCCGCTGATCGTCGAGCGTCGATGAGCCTGGTCGACGAAGCTGCGGCGCGCGTCGAGCCGCGACACGTCATCCTCTTCACCGGCCACATGGTCGACGCGCCGGGGCGGACGCCGCCGCGCTTTCCGGCAGAGCTCGTGCCCGCGGCGACGCGGCGCATCGCTGCCGCGCTCGACGCCATCGACGCCGGCCCCTCCGATCTTGCCTTCACGCAAGGAGCGGCCGGTGGCGACGTGCTCTTCGCCGAAGCGTGCCTCGCGCGCGCCGTGCCCCTGCGCCTGCTACTGCCGATCGCGGAGCCGGAATTCATGGCGCAGTCGCTGCTGCCGGTGCAGGATGGCGCGGCGTGGCAAGCGCGATACCGGTCGGTCGTCGCGCGGCTCGACATGGCGCCGCGCGAAGCGCCGCAGGTGCTGCGCGCGCTCGACCAAGGCGACGACCCGTTCGTGCGCGGCAATCGCTGGCTGCTCGAGAGCGCGCTCGTCTTCGGTGCCGAGCGTCTCTGCTGCATCTGTCTCTGGGACGGCGGTGGCGGCGACGGCCCCGGCGGCACGCGACACCTCGTCGACGCGGTGCGGGCCGTCGGCGGAAAAGTGCAATGGATCGACACGCGCGAGCTCGTCTGACGCCGCCGCGTCGCGGCCGGACTTCCTCTGTCGGAGGGTTGTCGCGGCGAGCGGCGCGATGCTGCAATCAGGACGACGACACTTGCATCGTCCGGCGGCCGCGCCGATGATCGGCTCGGCCGTATGCCAACGGCACTGACACAGACGGGAGACGAGATGGCGAAGAAGACTTCAGCGAAGACCAGCGCGAAGGCGAAGGCGCTCCCGCTTCACATGGGACTGAACGGCGACAGCGGCGCTGCCTACAGCGGCTGGGACGGGGCCCTCGCGGCGTGCGAGTTCGATGCCAACGACATGGCACAGGTCGCGACCAAGCATGGCATGAAGCCGACCGTGCTGCTGACCAAGAAGGCGACGCGCTCGGCCATGCGTGGCGCGGCCAAAACGCTGGCCGCGGGCGACTCTTCTTCCTCACCTACTCGGGCCACGGCGGCCAGGTGCCCGACGTCAACGGCGACGAGGACCTCATCTCCGGCTGCCAGGACAACCAGACCTCGATGGACGGCGATCACAACGGCGCCTTCACCGAGCAGCTGCTCAAGGTCTGGAACCTAGGCGCGTTCGTGGGCAACTACGCCAACCTGCATGCGCGCATCAAGGCGCGCATGCCCGCGAGCCAGACGCCCAACTTGTTCACGCTCGGCAGCGTCGGCAAGTTCCTGACCGAGTCGCCGTTCAAGGTCTGATCCGTTCGCGCGCTTCCTTGAAGCGCGCTTCGCACCGAGGAGCGGCGATGGCCGGCGCCAGCAACGACATCACCTTCGTCATTCCCGGCCGGAGCGAACCTCTGCCGGCAGCGCGCGGCGCGAGCCGCGGCAGGGCCAAGGCCTCGGTGCGCGTCGGCACGCAACGTGGCGGCGGCGAGCCGGTGCGCGTGACGGCGCGGCCGGGCGAAGACGTGGTCGTCCTCCAGGTCGCTAACGGCCCGACGCTCGTGCTCCATCCGGCCGATGCGCGCGACCTGATGCTGGCGCAGAGCTCGGCGACGACGCGCAGCGCGCTCGCCGCGCGTGGGCGCGGCGCGGCGGCGACGAACGAGGTCGTCGTTCCGGCGCAGCTCGGCTGGCCCGGCATCGAGTCAGAGGCGTCGCGCGGCGCGACCCGCGGCTGGATGGGCCAGGCCCTGCTCAGCCACTTCAGCGTGCTCACCGGATTGGTCAAGGATCCGGCGGCCAAGCTCGCCGCGGCGGCGGTGACGAAGAAGGTCGACGGCAAGGTCCTGGCCGGCGTCTATCGCCTCTCGGCCGACGTGCTCGAGCCGCTGAAAGACAGCGGCCGTCTGCTCGCGACCGTGCCTGCCGCGGCCGACGGCGGACCGATCCTGGTCTTCATCCACGGCACGTTCTCGGACACCGTCGGCACCTTCTCCAAGCTCTGGACGCTGCACGCCGACACCGTGCGCGAGCTGTTCACGAGCTACGGCGGGCGGGTCTACGGGCTCGACCATCCGACCCTCGGCACGAGCCCGATCGCCAACGCGCTGACCTTCGTGCGGGCGCTGCCGGCGGGTGCGCGCGTGCACCTCGTCACCCATTCGCGCGGCGGTCTCGTCGGCGAAGTGCTGGCGCGCGCCTGCGGCGGCGGCTCGCTCACGAAGGAGGTGCTCACGCTCTTCGCCGGCGATGCCTACGCGCAGCATCGCAGCGACTTGCGCGCCCTCGTCACCGAGGCCCAAAAGAAGGGCATCCGCATCGAGCGCATGGTCCGCGTCGCCTGTCCTGCGCGCGGCACGCTGCTGGCTTCGAAGCGTCTCGACGCCTACCTCTCGATCCTCAACTGGTGCCTCGAGCTGGCGAGCATTCCGGTCGTGCCCGAGGTCGTCGATTTCCTGCACGAGGTCGCGCGCCGCCGCGCCGAGCCGAGCGAGATGCCGGGCCTCGAGGCGATGACGCCCGACAGCCCGGTGGTCGCCTGGCTCAACGGCAGCGCCGACACGATTCCCGGCGACCTGCGCGTGATCGCCGGCGATATGGAAGGCGACTCGATCGGCTCGTGGGTGAAGACGCTCCTCTCCGACGCCTTCTACTGGACCGACAACGATCTCGTCGTGCAGACGCGCTCGATGTACGGCGGCGCGCCGCGTGCCACGACGGCGAGCGGCAGCGGCGCGCGCTTTCTGCTCGACAAGGGCGGCAAGGTCTCGCACTTCAACTACTTCACCAACGACCGCACGGTGCAGGCGATCACGAGCGCGCTGCTCGAGGACGCGCCGGCCGACTTCGCCGCGATCGGCCCACTCTCGTGGGCCGGCGAGGACGCGAGCGGCACGCGCGCCGCCCTCGCGGTCGCGCGCTCGCGCGGAGCAGAGGCGGGCGACGCGACGACCGCGACCGATCGTCCGGCGGTGTTCGTGATCCCCGGAATCCTCGGCTCGAATCTGAAGCTCGACGGCGAGCGCATCTGGCTCGGCTTTCGTTTCGTCAACGGCCTCAAGGCGCTGGCCTGGGATCCTTCGACAGCGGCCCGCGTCGAGCCCGACGGCCCGATCGGCAGCGTCTACGGCGATCTCATCGAGCGTCTCGCCGACACCCACGAGGTGATCCCGTTCGCCTTCGACTGGCGCCGGCCGATCGAGGACGAGGCGCGCCGCCTGGGCGTCGCCGTCGACGCCGCGCTCGCGGCGCGTG
>JAYVVB010000503.1:0-3428 GCA_043787455.1 Rhizobacter sp. | reverse complement strand
CCGAGTTTAGCGACAAGGCTTTTGCTTCGCGGCTCGGTGAGCGCGGCGTTTTCAACGCTTCGCGGCTCTGTTCGACCAGATTCTCGACGGCGAGATCGGTGCTCCAGGGATGATCGGCCTCCCCGGCCAGGCGTCCAAGCTCGCGCGACCAGTGCAGCAGTGCGACCGGATCCGACGTGCCGGGAAGGCTATTGACGGGAAAATAGCGTGGTGCCGCGCCGCATGCGATCGACAGTGCATCGTGACAAAGCTTCTGCAGCGTTTCGACGACGATCGGCAAGGGCCAGCGCTGAAACAGCGTTGCGTCGCCACGCAGGACCTGAGCGGGCAAGCCGTGCCAGGCCTTCGCGTCGACACCGCGCGCGGCGAGTGCGATCGCCTCCTCGGGCTGCCCCCCGCTCGCGGCGAGCAGCACCGCCGGCTCCTCGACGCCGCGGGTCACCAGCCAGGCTTCGGCCTGCTCGCGCGGCGGCACCGACAGCATCACACTCTGGCACCGGCTGCGGATCGTGGGCAGCAAGCGATCCGGGGCCGACGTGCAGAGGAGAAAGCGGGCGCCGCCAGCAGGCTCTTCGAGCGTTTTCAAGAACGCGTTTGCGGCGATCGGATTCATCCGCTCCACCGGGTGCAGCACGAGGTACTTGCCTCGGCCGCGCGCCGAGGTCGTCGTCGCGAACTCGATCGCGGCGCGCACCGCCTCGACACGAATCTCCTTGCTCGGCTTTTTCTTGCCGCCGCTTTCGCCGCCCTCCTCGCCTTCGGCCGTCGCGTTCCAGCCCAGCGCCTCGCGCAGTGCGGCGGGCACGACGACGACGAGATCCGGATGCGACCCTGCTGCGATCAATCGACAGCTGGCGCACGTTCTACATGGACGCTCGGCGAGCGGGACCGAAGCGTTCTCACACAGCCAAGCCGCGGCGAGCGCCAGCGCGAGCTCGAACTGGCCGACCCCGCTCGGCCCGTGGATCAGCAGCGCATGCGCGTGCGAGCTCGCGAGGGTGCGTCGCAGGGGCCCGGTGATCCAGGGCATTGCCGCGTTCGTGGTCGTGTCGGTCATTGCACTCGTTGCCGATGAAGGACGCGCGCCACCGCCGAGTCGACCTGCTGCCGGACATTTGCCTTGTCCGCGGATGCCTCGATGCGAACGATGCGCATCGGCGCTTCGGCCATGCGTGCGCGATAGCCCTCGCGCACGCGCTCGAAGAACGCGACGTCCTCGGCCTCGAAGCGATCGGCAGGACGCGCGTCGGCACGGCGTCGGGCGGCGAGGACCGGCTCGACGTCGAACCAGAGCGTGAGGTCGGGTTGAAGACCGCCCTGCACCCAGGTCTCGAGCGAACGCAGCACGCCGAGATCCTGGCCGCGGCCGAAGCCCTGGTAGGCGAAGGTCGCGTCGGTGAAGCGATCGCACAGCACGATCTCGCCACGAGCGAGCGCCGGGGCGATCACGCGCTCGATGTGATCCCGTCTCGCACCGAAGACGAGCAGCGTCTCGGCGACGCCGTCCATCTTCTCGTTCAGCACGAGGCCGCGCACCTGCTCCGCGAGCGGCGTGCCGCCCGGCTCGCGCGTGCAGACGACTTGCAACCCGCTCGCGCGCAGGTTCTCCGCCAGCGGCTCGATGTGGGTCGACTTGCCCGCACCGTCGATGCCCTCGAAGGTGATGAAGCGACACGTCACGGCGTGGCGATCTTGCGCTGGTAGCGGTTCACCGCGCGATTGTGCTCGGCGAGCGTCTCGCTGAACTCGCTGCTGCCGTCGCCGCGCGCGACGAAGTAGAGCGCCTTGGTCGCTTCCGGATGGACCGCCGCCAGCAAAGCCGCCTTGCCGGGCACGGCGATCGGAGTCGGCGGCAGGCCGGCGCGCGTGTACGTGTTGTAGGGCGTGTCGGCGACGAGATCGCGCTTGCGAAGATTGCCGTCGAAGGCGGCGCCGAGACCGTAGATGACGGTCGGATCGGTCTGCAGCGGCATGCCGAGGCGCAGCCGATTGACGAACACGCCGGCGACCTTGCCTCGATCACTGACGATTCCGGTTTCCTTCTCGACGATCGACGCCAGCGTCAACGCTTCGTCGACGCTGCGCAGCGGCGTCGTCGGGTCGCGCTCGTTCCAGGCCTCGACCAGATGACGCCCCATCGCCCGGTAGGCGCGCTTCAGCAGTGCCAGGTCGCTCGAGCCCTTGCTGAACAGGTAAGTGTCGGGCTGGAAGCGCCCTTCAGGCGACACGCCCGGTGCGCCGATCGCTGTCATCACGTCGGCGTCGCTCATCGTCGCGATGCTCGGCTTCAGCGTATCGGCGCGGGCAAGCTCGGAACGGATCTGTCGGAAGGTCCAGCCCTCGATGAGTCGCACGGTCGCGAGCGTCTCGTCGCCGCGCACCATCTTTTCGAGCAGGCGGATCGGTGTCGTGCCGGCCGTGATCTCGTAGCTGCCGGCGCGGATCAAGCGCGCCTTTCCCGACCAGCGGAACCACTCGTACAACGCCAAGGGCGACGTGCGCACGCCGGCGCGCACCCAGTCCTCGGCGATGTCGCGCGGCGAGCGTCCGGGCTCGATCGAGAGCTCGGCGACCTCGCCGGCCAGGGGCAGCGGACGGGTCAGCCAATAGCCCGCGGCCAAGGCGGCGGATGCGGCGATGAGGACCACGAGGACCACGACGAGACGCAAGGTTTTCATGCTCGTGTCGCGAGCTCTCGTGCGCGACCGGTCAAAGCCCGTGTCTCTCGAAAATCATGGCAGCTGATGATAATGGGGCATGGCGTCCGCATTGGCGATCGGGGGAGTGTGCCGACTGAGCGATCGCGGCCTGATCCGCGCGATCGGGCCCGACGCCGCTACCTTCCTGCAAGGCCAGCTCACCAACGCCGTGGTGACGCTCGACGAAGGCGCGGCACGCCTCGCCGGCTTCTGCTCGGCGAAGGGACGACTGCAAGCCACCTTCGTGATCTGGAAAGCGGCGAGCGACGAGTACCTGCTGACGTGTCCGGCGAGCCTCCTCGCGCCGACCTTGAAGCGCCTCTCCATGTTCGTCCTGCGCGCCAGATGCAAGCTCAGCGACGCGAGCAGCGACCTCCAGCTGTTCGGGGTCGCCGGCACGGTGGCAGACGTTTTCCTCGACGGCGCAGCGGCATGGCAGACGCGCCGTCGCGGCCCGGCCAACGCCATCTCCCTGCCCGACGCTGCGGGCGTGCGACGCGGTCTCGTCGCCTTGCCCGCGGGTGTAGCGTTAGACGACGCCGACGCACCGACGATGACGCTCGACATCTGGCGCTGGCTCGAAGTGCAGAGCGGCATCGTCACGATCGTGGCCGAGACCGTCGACCGGTTCGTGCCGCAGATGGTGAACTTCGAGCTCGTCGGCGGCATCGACTTCCAGAAGGGCTGCTATCCCGGTCAGGAAGTCGTCGCTCGAAGTCATTACCGCGG
>JAYVVB010000502.1:0-2986 GCA_043787455.1 Rhizobacter sp. | reverse complement strand
ATCCAGGCCCTTGCCGACGCCCGGTTCCCGAACCGGATCAACCGCATCGTGTGCGAGGACTGCTCGGGCGACGCGACGCTCCTGGTGCGGTCGTACTCCGACCGCGATCCCGGGACCTACACCCTCTTCCAGCCCGCGACAGGCGAGTGGACGACGATCGGCCGCGAGCGTCGCGCCGTTGACCCGCGCCAGATGGCGACGCTCGACTTCTATCGGATCAAGGCACGCGACGGCCGCGACCTTCCGGTCTGGGTCACGACACCGGCGGGCAAGGCGGAGACTCCGCGCGCCGCTGTCGTCCTCGTCCACGGCGGCCCCTGGCTGCGCGGCACATATTGGCGGTGGAATGCGGACGCGCAGTTCCTCGCGTCGCGCGGATATGTCGTCATCGAGCCGGAATACCGGGGAAGCATGGGTTACGGGCGCGAGCACTTTCGCGCGGGCTTCAAGAACTGGGGCACGACGATGCAGGACGACATCGCCGACGCAGCGCGCTGGGCCGCCGACAAGGGCATGGTCGACGGCAAGCGTGTCTGCGTCGCCGGCGCGAGCTACGGCGGCTATGCCACGCTGATGAGCGCCATCCGATATCCCGATCTCTACCGCTGCGGTGTCGCCAGGGTCGCCGTAACCGACCCGCGCCTGCTGTTCGAGCCGATCTGGCGCAGCGACATCGGTCGAGAGGCGCGTCAATACACGCTGCCGACGCTGATCGGCGATCCGGTCAAGGACGCGGCGCTGCTGAAGGCGGCGGCGCCTGTCGAGCGCGCGAGCGAGATCAGGATTCCGATGCTCATGGCGTTCGGCGACCAGGACCAGCGCGTGCCGATCGACCACGGCAAGCGGATGCGCGCGGCGATGCAGGCCGCCGGCCAGCAGCCCGAGTACATCGTCTACGCCGGCGAGGGCCACGGCTGGCTGAAGGTCGAGAACCGCATCGACTTCTGGCAGCGCGTCGAGAAATTCCTCGCCAAGAACCTCAACTGATCTTCGACAAGGGCTTCGCCATGTATACGCAAGCGATGGACACGATGGGCAAGGAACGCCTCGATTCGCCGAAACCGGTCCGCTCGGCTGACGAGATCGCGCGCCAGGCGACGTTCGATGCGCGCATCGACGCCGGCGAGTTCATCGAGGCCAAGGACTGGATGCCCGAGCACTACAGGAAGACGCTGGTTCGCCAGATCAGCCAGCACGCGCACTCGGAGATCGTCGGCATGCTGCCCGAGGGCAACTGGATCACGCGCGCGCCGACGCTCAAGCGCAAGGCCATCCTGCTCGCCAAGGTGCAGGACGAGGCCGGCCACGGCCTCTATCTCTACGCCGCCGCCGAGACGCTCGGCACGTCGCGCGACCAGCTCTACGATGCCCTCCACTCCGGCAAGGCCAAGTACAGCTCGATCTTCAACTACCCGACGCTGACCTGGGCCGACATGGGCACCATCGGCTGGCTCGTCGACGGTGCGGCGATCATGAACCAGGTGCCGCTCTGCCGCTGCTCGTACGCGCCCTACGCGCGGGCGATGGTGCGCATCTGCCGCGAAGAGTCGTTCCACCAGCGCCAGGGCTTCGAGGCGCTGCTGACGATGATGACCTACGGCACCGACGCGCAGAAGGCGATGGTGCAGGACGCGGTCGAGCGCTGGTGGTGGCCGAGCATCATGATGTTCGGCCCGCCCGACAACGAGTCGCCGAATTCCGGGCAGTCGATGAAGTGGGGCATCAAGCGGATCAGCAACGACGACCTGCGCCAGAAGTTCATCGACGCGACCGTCGAGCAGGCGAAGATCCTCGGCGTCACGCTGCCCGATCCCGACCTGCGCTGGAACGAGGAGCGCGAGCACTACGACTTCGGCGCGATCGACTGGAACGAGTTCTGGCAGGTCGTCGGCGGCGACGGGCCGTGCAACCGCGAGCGCCTCGCGGCGCGGGTCAGCGCCTGGGACGACGGCGAATGGGTGCGCGAGGCGGCGCTCGTCCACGCCGCGAAGAAGACGGCGCTGCCGGAGGCGGCATGAGCGCGGCCAAAGCCGAGTGGCCGCTGTGGGAAGTGTTCGTGCGCAGCAAGGCCGGGCTCGATCACAAGCACTGCGGCAGCCTCCACGCCGCCGATCCGCAGATGGCGATCCAGCTCGCGCGCGACGTCTACACGCGGCGCCAGGAGGGCACGAGCGTGTGGGTCGTCCGCTCTGACCAGATCGTCGCCAGCGACCCTGGCGACAAAGCGGCGTTCTTCGATCCGATGGCCGACAAGGTCTATCGCCATCCGACCTTCTACGAGCTGCCGAAGTCGCTCGATCACATGTGAGCATGCGATGAGCGCCAGCACGACGAGCGCGTCGATCCGCGTTTGCGCCGACCCGACGGTGCAGTACCTGCTGCGCATCGGCGATACCTGCCTCGTCATGGCGCATCGGCTCGCCGAATGGTCGGGTCGCGCGCCGACGCTCGAGGAAGACATCGCCCTCTCGAACACGGGTCTCGACCTGATCGGCCAGGCGCGCGGCGTGCTCACGCGCGCTGGCCAGATCGAGGCCGAGCGCGGCGGCGACGCGCACGACGAGGACCAGCTCGCGTTCCTGCGCGACGAGCGCGACTACAAGAACCTCACCCTCGTCGAGCTGCCGCGCGGCGACTTCGCCATGACGGTGCTGCGCAACTTCCTGATGGCGACGTTCCTCAAACACCTCTGGCATCGTCTCGAGCGCTCGAGCGATGCCGAGCTCGCCGGCGTCGCCGCCAAGGCGGTCAAGGAAGCGCGCTATCACCAGGAGCACGCCGCCGACTGGGTCGTTCGTCTCGGCGACGGCACGGGCGAATCGACGGCACGGATGAAGGCGGCGCTCGATCAGCTCTGGCCGTACACGGCCGAGATCTTTGCGGTCGATGCCGTCGACGAAGCAGCCACGGCGTCGCAGCTCGGCCCGCGCTGGGCCGATCTGCGCAATGACTGGCGCGCGGATGTGGACGGGGTCTTCGCCGAAGC
>JAYVVB010000501.1:0-4967 GCA_043787455.1 Rhizobacter sp. | reverse complement strand
CTATTGCCTGATGACCGGCGCGTCGCCGATCGAGATGTTGGGGAAGTAGTCGGTGACGACCACTCGCGCGCCCTGAATCTGGTGCCCGGCGCGTACCGCGTCCATCACCTGCACCAGCGTGTCGTATGAGGTGTTGTTCTCGGCCAAGACCGAGGCATCGTCGTGCTGAGGAAACTTCAGCTTGATCATCTGCATCGCCGCCGACAAGGTCTTGATGTCGGGGCCGCTCGCCAAATTCGGAATCGGCGGATCGATCAGGCGGCCCCCGTGCTTGTCGTTCACTTCGATGAACTTGGCACGCACGATGACCTCGAGCTTGAGCGGCTTGTCCGGGTCGAGCTTCTGGATCTGCTCGTTGGACTGCGCCGGCAGGCTCAGGTCGATGACCGCGAGATGGGTGAACACCGCCACCGACAACAGGAACGGCACCAGCACCACGATCAGGTTGATGAACGCGGTGATCTCGAGGTGGGCCTGCTCTTTCTTCAGGCGGCGGACGGGCATGACAAGTCTTTCGAAACGGGTGCGGTCAGCGTGCGGGACTCAGCCCTTGGCCGCCGCGTGCTCGAGCTTGAGTCGCTGCACCAGGTTCAGGAAGCTCATCTTCGCGGACTCGAGGCCGTCGACGATCTCGCTCGTCTTGGCCTGCAGGAACGAATGGATGAGCAGGAACGGGATCGCGACCATGAGCGCGAACGCGGTGTTGTTCATCGCGATCGAGATCGACGCCGACAGCATCTCGGCCTTCTCGGCCGGGTTCACCTGCGCCACCGCCGTGAAGCCCTTGATCAGGCCGATGATGGTGCCGAGCAGGCCGACCAGCGTGATCACGTTGGCGAAGGTCGCGATGTAGTGCGTGCGCTTCTCGAGGCGCGGCACGATCTCCATCATCCCTTCTTCCATCGCCGCGTCGAAGTCTTCGCGCCGGCCCGGGCTCTGCATCCGCGTGAGGCCGTAGCTGACGATCTTGCCGACGGCGGCGTCGGAGGACGCGGTCACGCTTTGCACGTCGCGGAACTGGCCCTTCTGCAACATCGGTAGCACCTGCGCCCAGACCTTGCGGTTCTGCGACCGTGCCTTGGTCAGGAAGATGAAGCGCTCGATGGCGATGGTCACGCCGAGCGCCATGATCAGCGCGCTCGGGTAGATGAAGAGACCGCAATCCTGGAAGAACTTGATGACGGTGCTGAGGGCATCCATGGCTGACTCCGATGAAAACGAATGACGGTGAAGCGAATGACGAGTGCGTTGAAGCGATTGGGCCTTGTGCGAGCCCGTACGGGGGTGACGAGGCGTTACTTGGCGGGCGCGGCCGGCGTGGAAACTGCGGAACGCGACACGGCTTGGCCGTCGTAGCGCACCTGGCGCCGGAACACGTCGCGGTCGACCGGCGCGAGCGCCTCGTCGAGCACGCTCACGAGCGGTCGGCCCGAGAGGTCGCCCGGGCCGGGCTTTTTCCAGGGCACGATGTAGGTGACCTTCGGCAACTCTCGGTTGCCGATGATCTGGCTGCGGTCGAGGTCGGCTTGGTCCTGCTTGCCGACCGCCGCGCTCGCGGCGGCGGCAGCGGCGGCTGCTTCCTTCGCGGCGCGCGATTGCGCCAGCGCCGGCGTGGCGATCGTGGCCGCGAAAGCGGCGACGAGAACGGTGGCGATGTGAATGCGTGACGTCATGGCTTCTCCTGCCGGCTGACGGTGATCGGCGCAGCCTTGCGGTTCTTGAGGTCTGCGACCCATTTGGAGACCGCCGGGTCGCCGTTCGGCGCCAGGCTGAGGTAGCGGCCGTAGAGGTCGAGCGCGCGCTGCGGGTCGCCGAGATAAAGGTCGAACAGGATGCCGAGGTTGAGCGTCGCGCCGGAATAGCCGGGGTCGAGCGCGAGCGCCTTTTGGTAAGCGTCGCGGGCCTTGGCGAAGTCGCCCTTCTGGCGATAGGTGATGCCGAGCTGGTTCAGGTAGACCGGCTGCCGCGGGCTCAGGCGCACCGCCGTCTCGAACTCGTTGACCGCCTCGGGAAGCTTGCCGGCCTGGCGATAGATGAGACCGAGGTTGGCATGCGGGCCGCCGAGTTCGGGGTTGGCGTTCGCCACGGCGCGGTAGGCGCGCTCGGCTTCCTCGGTGCGGCCGCTGCGCAGGGCCCGGCTCGCGTCGTCGAAGGCGCGCTGCGCGAGCGGATTCACAGGCGTTTCGTAGGCAGGAGGCGCGGGCCGCGCTGCGGGCGCCTGGCCAGCGGCGGGCGCGGGCGATGAGCCGGGTGTGACGGCGTCGCGAATCGCGCTGAAAGGCTCGCTCACCGTCGAGCAACCGGCGACGAACGCCATCGCCGCGATGGCGATGAGGCGCGATGAGACGCTAGCGGATCGCATCGACGACTCCTTCGCTGACTTCGGTCTTGCCGTAGCGGACCGGACGCAGCTCGCGCAAGGCGTCGAAGCTGCTCTTGACCCACTTGTCGTAGACGCCGCTCGCGGCGCGGCGCGCGTTGAGCTCGTGCAGCTCGGTCGACTTCTCCTCGAACGGGAAGGCTTGCTCCTCGAGCAGCACGTTGTACTGGTCGAGCTCGGCCTTCGACAGCTTCTTCGGCCGTTCGGAGACCATCAGCGCCTTGCCGAAGTCGCGGTAGACCATGGCAATGCGGTACGTCGCCGCCGTCGTCACGTCGGCGACGCCGTAGTCGGCGGCCACCGAGTAGGCCTTCAGGGTCTCCTCCATCTTCGCTTTCTTGAGCTTCAACTGGCGCGCGAGAGGCTCGACCAGCTGAACGCTTCGATACGAATCCGCGATCGGCTCGGCCATCGCGAGCGCCGCGGTCGCACCGAGATAGCGCGTGCGGTCGGTGCGGGCCGCGCCGCCGCCGAGGTCGGCCTGGTAGATCTCGCGCATGAGCGTCATCTCGCGGCTCGCGTTGCCGCCGTCGTGGGCGAACTTGGCGAGGCGATAGCGGGCCTCGACCGCGTTCTCCAGCGGCTGCGGGAATTGCGTCAGGTAGCGTTCATAGGCCTTGGTCGCGGCCGGCCTGGCGTTGGCTTTCTCGTAGAGCTCGGCCGCCTGCCAGAGCGCGTCGCGTGCGATCTTCGGATCCTTGTTCGCCGCCGCGAGGCGTTCGAGCTCGCCGGCTGCGTTGGCCCAGTGGCCCTTCTCGAGGTACGCGACCGCGAGCTTCTTGCTCACCTCGGGCTGGAGCGCATGGTTCGGGAAGCGCTGGCGGAAGTCCTCGAGGGTCTTGATCGCGCCGTCCCAGTCCTTGACTGCGATCAGCGCCGCAGCCGAGTCGTACTGCGCGTTGGCGCGCACCGACGAGCCCGGCGCCACCGTGCCGACGCGGGCGAAGCTCGCCGCCGCTTCCTGGTTCTTGCCGCTGGCGCGCGCCTGCTCGGCCTGCTTGTAGATCGCCGCGGCCTGGCGCTCGACGAGGTCGGCGCGGCCGGGGTCCTTCTCGGGCGTGAGCTTGATCGCTTCGGCATACGCCTTCTCGGCGACGACGAAGGTGCCCTTGTCGAAGGCCGAGTATGCGAGCACGGTCCAGGCGACGCGACGCTGCGCATCGCCGGCCGGCGGCTTGAGCTCGACGACGCGCTGCGCGAGCGCTGCCGCCTGATCGGCGTCCTTCAGTGCGTAGAGCTTCTCCGCGGCGTCGGCGAGGACGAGGCCGATGCGTGTGTCGGAGGGGAAGTTCTGCGCGAAGCGCAGCGCGCTCGCCACGCTCGTCTGCTGCAGCGGCGGCTGCTCGGCGGCTGGCGCCTTCTTCAGCTGCGCCGCGATGCCGAGGAGTGCGCCGTAGCCCGCCTCCGCGCTCTTGTCGTGCTTGGGATAGCCGTACGCCGTCTTCTCGTACTCGACCACCGCTTCAGCGAATCGGCCGTCGTCGAACAGCAGCTCGGCGAGCAGGAAATTGCTTTGCGCTGCGCTCGGGTCGTTCGGGAACGAGGCGAGCGACTCGCGATACCAGCGCACCGCTTCCTGCGAGTCGGCGCTGGCCTTGGTTTTCTGCGCCGTCGCGTGATAGTGGCGCGCGAGCTCGGCCAGACGCGTCTTGACGAGCGGCTGCGCCTTCTCCCAGCCCTCGGGGTTGACGCGGCGGAACTCGCTCTGGCGGCCGTAGCGCGCGACGTATTCCTTGCGCGCCTCGATGCCCTGGTTGGTAAAACCGGTCTTCTCGTAGATCTCGATCACGCGCGCCTGCATCACAGGCGCCTGCGCGTGCAAAGGATTGCGGCGCGCGAAGGCGTTGAACGCGTCGGCCGCGTCCTTGGGACGCTCCTGCTTGATGTAGAGCTCGCCGAGCTGCTCGTAGACGCGAAACTCGTAGCTCTTTCGCACCGGCGTGTCCATGAACGCCGGCACCGACTCGATGCCCTGCAGGTTCGCCAGGCTGATGCTGGCGACGCGGAACGTGTCCTCGACGAGTTCGTGATCGGCACGCGTCAGGCCCGCGATCGAATCGAGGGGGCCGTCGCCGGCACGGCCCCCGACCTTGAGGTCGAGCACGCCGAGGAACGAGCGCAGGCCGTCGTCGAGGCGTCCCTGCTTGTACTGCGACCAGCCCATCATGTAGAGCGAGCGGTCCTGGAACGGGCTCGCCTCGGGGGCTGCCAGCACCGTCGCGAACGCCTTCTCGGCGCCGGCGTAGTCCTTCACCGTGAAGAGGAGCTCGCCGCGACGGAACTGCGCTTCGCTGGTGTAGCGCGTCGCCGGATAGTCCTTGACGAGACGGTCGAGCGTCTTCTGCGCCGACTCGAGGTCGCCGCTCTGCTCGTAGGCCCGCGCCATCTGGTAGAGGACGCGGTCGTTGTTCGGATCCTTGGGATAAGTCTTCAGGTAATCCTGGTAGCGGGCGACTGCGGCCTTGTAGTCGGGCGCGCCGCTCGCCGAGCTGGCGGCGCCGCTCACGCTCTGGGCGTCGGCGCTGTCCATCTCGAGGTCGCCGATGCGGCGCATCGCTTCCGAGCGCTGCGGCGCCTGCGGCGCGAT
>JAYVVB010000500.1:0-5403 GCA_043787455.1 Rhizobacter sp. | reverse complement strand
AGGAGCCATCGCGATCGCGTGGCGCTCGATGCACAGCGGTCCGTCGTGAGTGCGAAGGGTCTTGGCACCGGCGTCTGACCGAGGTGGCGTCGAGCGCCTCGCCTTTCCGTGAACGCCCCTAGACCCGAACGTCGAAGCGGTCAAGCATCATGACTTTGTTCCAGACCCTCACGAAGTCGTTCGCGAACCGGGCGTGTCCGTCGCTACCGGCGTACACCTCGGCGACTGCGCGAAGCTGGCTGTTGGAGCCGATGATGAGGTCGCTTCGCGTCGCCTTGAACCGCAGTTTGCCGGTTGCGCGGTCGTCGAGCGAAAAAATCGTGCCCCTTTCATCCGCCTTCTTCCATTCGTAGTCCATGTTCGTGAGTACGGTGAAGAAGTCGTTGGAGAGCACGCCGACTCGATTGGTAAAAACACCGTCAGCAGAGCCATCGTAGTTCGCGCCCAAGACTCTCAGGCCGCCGACCAGCGCGACCCATTCGGGTACGGTGAGTGCCAGCAGTTGCGCCTTGTCGAGGAACATTTCCTCGGGCGCGACATCCTTGGAGATTTGCTCGAACTCGTCGTCGATGTAATTGCGAAACCCGTCGACCACCGGCTTCAGCCAGTCGAACATCTCAATGTCGGTCAGTTCCTGGGTCGTGTCCCGTCGACCCGGTGTGAATGGGACCGAGACCTGAACACCGGCATCGGACGCCGCCTTGTCGATCGCGGCGCAACCGCCCAGCACGATCAGGTCGGCGAGCGAGACCCTCGTGTTTCCGCTCTGCCTACCGTTAAATTTGTCCATGACGTCGCGCAGCGCCGCGATCACTGGTACGGTTCGTCGGTTGACGGCCCAATCCTTCTGCGGCGCAAGCGCCAGGCGGCCCCCGTTGGCGCCACCGCGCTTATCACTGCTGCGGTAGGTGGCAGCCGCGGAAAAGGCAGTGAAGACCAGATCGGATACCGAGACGCCCGTAGCCATGATCGAGCGCTTGAGACCAGCGACGTCCTCTTCGCTGATCGCGTCGTAGTCGCGGAGCGGAATCGGGTCCTGCCACAGAAGGTCGTTCTCGTTCCGCTTTTCGGGGCCAAGATAGCGTTCGCGTGGGCCCATGTCGCGGTGGGTGAGCTTGTACCAGGCCTTGGAAAACGCCTGTGTGAACGCATCGAAATCGTGGAGGAATTTCTCGCAGACTGCGCGATAGTCGGGGTCGACTTTCAGGGCGATGTCGCTGGTCATCATCATCAGCGGATTCATCTGCCCCGGGATATGCGCGTCCGGGGTCTTGGGCGCATCCGGGTCGATCGGGGTCCATTGCAGCGCGCCGGCGGGACTCTTCGTCTGCTCCCACTCGAACTTGAAGAGGCTCTCCAGATAGCTGTTGTCCCATTGGGTCGGATGGGGAGTCCAGCTGCCCTCGATGCCGTTGGTCATCGTGAATTCGCCATACCCCGTGCCTTTCGGGTTATGCCAGCCGAGACCCATTGCCTCGATCGGAGCGATCTCCGGCGGCGGCCCGATCTCCTTGGCGGGGACCATCCCGTGGCTCTTGCCGAAGGCATGGCCGCCTGCAATCAGCGCGACCGTTTCCTCGTCGTTCATCGCCATGCGGGTGAAGGTGATGCGAATGTCGCGTGCCGATCCCATCGGGTCGCCGTTCGCGTACGGACCCTCCGGATTCACGTAGATCAGGGACTGGTGCGACGCGGCCAGGGGATTCTCGAGGTCATAGTCGGAGTCGCCATTCCGACCGCGCCAGCGCTTGTCACGCGTGACCATGCTGTCGAAAGAAGCAACATGTTTCGGGTCCCACACCTCGGGGCCCCAGTAGGTGCTGGTGTCGGCTTCCCAAGCGTCGCGTCGACCGCCGCCGAAACCGTACGTTGGGAACCCCATGATCTCGAGCGCGCAATTGCCGGTCAGGACCATCAGGTCGCCCCAGGAAAGCGCATTCCCGTATTTCTGCTTGATAGGCCAGAGCAAGCGGCGAGACTTGTCGGTATTGCCGTTGTCCCACCAGCTACTGATCGGTGCGAAACGTTGCAGCGCCTCGCCCGCTCCGCCGCGGCCATCGGCGATGCGATAGGTGCCGGCCGCATGCCATGCCATGCGAATCATTTGCGGGCCGTAATTCCCATAGTCGGACGGCCACCACGCGACCGACGAGTTCAGGAACGCCTTGATATCTTTCTTGAGCGCCGCGAAGTCGATCTTGCTGAAGGCGTCCGCATAGTTGAAGTCGCCGCCCAGCGGATTAGCCTGGGGTCCATTGTGGTGTAGCTGTTCCACTTTCAGGCGATCGGGATACCAGTCCGAAAGAGTCGGCGGGGTGCCCGATGCGCCGCCGATGCGATCGCCGCCGAACGGGCATTTGCCGGTCATCTCGTAGACTTGGGTATTGGTTCTATCGTTTTTGATCTCGAACATGAAGTACCCCTTTGATTCGGTGAACACGCACGACGCGTAGGGTAGCGCCTAGAGGTCAACTTGCCGACATGCAAAGACCATGATGACGATATCGCCCGCAAGCGCGATCGCTGCGAAGACCGGACTATCCGGCACCGTGACCGCTCCGGACCCGATGAAGTTCAGCGCTGACAGTTCTGTTGCAATAGGCGCGGACTGGCAAGGTCAGCCGATAAAGTTGGCCGCACGAAGATCGAGGGGTCTTCGTCGATCACTGCACGCTGCATCGCTGGTCGAACAAGATGTTGCCGGTACTGGCAGCGGTGTTTCGTCGGCGCAAGCGCCCGGTCGGTCGAAGCTGGCGAATGGACCAGACCTGCGTCAAGGTTGCTGGTCAGTGGAAGTCCTGTACCGAGCGGTCGACAAGAGCGGCGCCAACACGGCCGCCATCGTCGAGCAAGATCACCGCGCCGTCAAACGCATCACCCGGCCGATGCTCGGATTCAAGACCTTTCGCTGCGTCCGAATCCTGCTCGCCGGCATCGAGGTCATGCACATGATCCGCAAAGGCCAGCTCGGCGCGATCAAAGACCGAGCCTCATCGGTAGCCAGCCCGTTCTACTCGCTGGCTTTCCGATCGGCCTCGGCCTCGCAGCAATGCTTGCTCCCATCGAGCTATTGCGACAGAACCTTCAGAAGAACTTGTACTTCACGCCCACCGAGTAGAAGCGGCCGATTGCGCCCGCGAAGTCGAGCGGATTGAAGGACTGCTGGCCGTAGGTCGTCGGGTCGAACGGCGCATTGCGGTCGAAGAGGTTGCGGATCGAGCCGTAAACCTCCAGGTTCTTCGCCGGAATCCAGCGGCCGACGAGATCGACCGTCGTGAACGACGCGATCCTGCAGCCGGTCGGCGCATCCGAGCCGTCGGCGAAGGTCGTCGCGCAGCCCGCCGGGTCGTCCTTGAAGTTCTTGTTGTCGAGGCTCGCGCGGTAGTTGACGTTGGCGCCGATCCGGAACGGCCCGCTGTCGATCGCCGCGCCGAAGTTGACGCGGTCGGCCGGCGTGCCGATGCAGTTCGTCACGTCGCAGTTGCCGTGCGTGCCGGCGAAGTCGCGCGACGAGCCGTCGGTCTCGGTCCGCTTGAAGGTGAAGAGGTGCGTCCACTGCCCGGTGAGCGTGAGCTTGCCGAACGTGCCGCCGAGATCGAATCCCTGCTTGGCGTCGACGTCGAAGCCGCGCACCTGGGTGCGCGAGGAGTTGACGTACTGCCCGAGCACCGCGGTGATCGCGCCGGGGTCGCCGGGAATGGCGGTGGCCGTCGACGGATCGCGCGAGATGTGGCCGGCGGCGATCGCGGCGTCGGTCTGCTCCTGGTTGATCTCGCCCTTGCGCGTGATGTCGAAGTAGTCGACGGCGATGCTGGTCTTCGACGTCGGCTCGAACACCAGGCCGAGCGTGTAGTTGTTCGACTTCTCCGGTTTCAGGTTCGGGTTCGGCGACGTGATGACGGCGATGGCACTCAGTGCGCACGCCGCCTTGATGCCGAGGTTGCAGCGCACCGGATCGACCGCCGACGAGAACGCGGCGAGGCCGCCGCGACCGTTCTCCGCCGAGCTTGGCGCGCGGAAGCCGCGCGCGTAGGTGCCGCGCAGCGCCAGCTCGCGGAACGGCGTGTACTTGAGGCCGATCTTCGGCGTGACCGAGTTGCCCGCATCGGAGTAGTGGTCGTAGCGCACCGCCGCCGACGCCTCGAGCTGCTTCAGCACCGGTGCCAGCACTTCGACGTAGCCCGCGGTGACCGTGCGCCCGCCGTCGTAGGCCGAGTAGCCGAGGCCGATGATGTTGCCGCGTTCGGTGCCGGTCACCGGCGTGAGGCTGATGCTCTCGTGCCGCAGCTCGGCGCCGACGGCGACGCCGATCGGGCCACCGGCGAGCTGACCGATCTCGCGCGCGGCCTTGACGTCGATCTGCGTGATCTTCGCGAGCGAGTCGGCGGTAATCGCAGGCGCGAGCGCCGCATAGAGCGCCGCCGAGTTGAGGTTCGCGTTCTCGGCAATGCGCCAGACGCTGCCCGGCGGCAACGCTGCATACGCGGCGCTGCCCGCCGTCGCCGCGGCGACGTTGGCCGCGCTCGGGTTCAAGAGCGCGAAGGCGACGTCGCGCTGCAGGAATCCGGTGCGCGACTCGTGTCCCTTGGTCTCGGAATAGAGGAAGGCGGTGTCGTAGTCCCACGACCAGCCCGTGCCCTTGAGGCCGACCAGGACGCGGTAGAAGTCCGAGTCGCCGTTCTTGTCGCGCGGACCGGTGTCGAACGCCTGGTAGCGCACGCGCGCCGCGGTGCCGAAGTACGGGTTGTCGGGATGGGCCGCACCGAGCGATACCGAGGCGTTGCTGACCGGACCGCCGGGAAAGCCGACCGACCCGCTTACGCCCGAAGGCGTCGCGAACGCCTCGTTCTTGTTGTTGTACCAGTTGAACTCGGCGTAGCCCTGCATTTGCGGCGAGATCGTCATCGTGCCACGCGCGAAGAAGTTGAGGTACTTCTGCGACGGCTGGATCTGGCCGTAGTCCTGTATCGCGTCGTTCAGGCAGCCACCGCCCGGATCGCCCTGCGCATGGGCCGTGAAGTTCGCGCACGCCGCCCCCGGAAAGGTGCGCGTGAAGCCGACGCCCGCGAGGTTGCCGCGGTTGTAGTAGTTGAGCGTGGTCGGGTTGCGGACGTTGCCGTTGCGCGCGCTGCCCGCGGCGTTGTTGGTCGTGATGGCGCCGTTGCCGCCGGCCGAGACACCGCCGACCGCCTCGTTTGCGCTGAAGCCCTTGTCGCGCAGATCCTGTCGGCCGATGTAGTCGCGATCGGTGATGTCGCGGTTGTAGATCGCGCCCTGGCGACCGATCTCGAGGTTGGCGAGGACGTTGAAGCCCTGCGCTTGCAGGTCGCCGAAGCCGCCGGTGAACGAGATGCGCTTTTCCTGGCCGTTCCAGTATTGCGTCGTGCCATAGCTGGCGTTGAC
>JAYVVB010000499.1:0-9316 GCA_043787455.1 Rhizobacter sp. | reverse complement strand
ATGGAGGATGACTTCCGCGCCGCGCCATGCCATCGCCCGCGCCACCTCCGGAAACCACTGGTCGTAGCAGATCGAGACGCCGAAGCGACCGACCTCGGGGACGTCGAAGACGAGGGTCTCGGTGCCGTGGCTCACGCCGGTTTCGTACGGCAGGAACGGATAGATCTTGCGGTAGCGCCCGACAACCTCGCCGCCCGGGTCGATGACGACGGCGGTGTTGTAGACCCGGTCGCAGTCGCGCTCGTACAGCGACCCCGGCACCAGCCAGATGCCGAGCCGCTGCGCCAACGCCCGATAGCGCGATTCGGTCGGCCCCGGCAGCGTCTCTGCAGCGCCGAGGGCCGGACCGAACGAGGCGAGCTCGGGCAACACGACCATCTGCACCCAGGGGAAGCGCTCGACGGTGCGGGCGACCTCGCGTTCGATGCGGTCGCGGTTGTCGGCCGATGCCACGGCGAGCTGCAAGCCGGCGATTGCAAAGGGGGTCATGTCGAGCCCTCCGTCGGGAACGCCCGATCCACGGATCGGCAGAAAGCGCATGCCGCTTCAAACGATCGCGTCATGCAGGGTTCGGCTGTACGGGTGCTGTGGGCGGTCATAGAAGCTGCGGGCCGGCGCGACCTCGACGAAGCTGCCCTGGCGCATCACCGCGATGCGGTCGGAGACGTAGCGCGTCGCCGCCAGGTCGTGCGAGATGAAGAGCGCGGCGAAGCGATGCTGGCGCTGCAGGCTGCGCACGAGATTGAGGATCTGGCTCTGCACCGAGACGTCGAGCGCGCTCACCGCCTCGTCGAAGACGATGAAGCGCGGGCTCGTGATCAACGCCCGCGCAATCGCCATCCGCTGGCGCTGGCCGCCCGACAGCTCGCCCGGGAAGCGCCCGGCCAGCTCGGCGTCGAGGCCGACTCCGGCAAGCATCGCCTCGACCCGCTGCCGGCGAACCGGCGCATCATCAAGCTGCTGGATCACCAGCGGCTCGGCAACCGACGCGCCGCAGCGCAACCGCGGGTTAAGCGCCCATTCGGGATGCTGGAAGACGACGCCGAGCGCGCCCTCGCGCCGCAGTCGCCGGTCGAAGGGCCGGCCCTCGAAGACGAATGTGCCGGCCGTCGGCCGGACCAGGCCGAGCAGGACCCGACCGAGCGTGGTCTTGCCGGAGCCGGACTCGCCGACCAGGCCGACCGTCTCGCCGGCATAGATCGCAAGGTCGACACCGGATACCGCCGGAACGAGGACGCGCCGCCAGGCTGGCCCCTTGCGATAGGTAACGGCGAGGCTGCGCAGTTCGACCGTGGGCGTCATGGCAGCACCGATATGCCGGGACTCACCGGGGTGACCGAAGGCGCCCGGCCGCCGAGCGCGAAGTGACAGGCGACGAGGCGACCATCGACTTCGACGTCGGCCGGTCTTTCGGTGTGGCAGATAGCCTGTGCGAAGGCGCATCGCGAGGCGAAGGCGCAGTCCGCCGTGCGCCCGCGCAAGATCGGCGGCACCCCGGCGATCGGCTCGAGCCGCCCGCCGTAACCCTCGGTGCCGGCGGCGGCGCGCACCAGTGCCTGGGTGTACGGGTGCCGTGGCGCGGCGAATACGGCGCGGCTCGCACCGCTCTCGACGATGCGCCCGCCATACATCACGAGGATGCGGGCACAGCGCCGCGCCACCATGCGCAGGTCGTGGCTCATCACGACCAGGCTCGCGCCGGTGTCGTGCCCGAGCGCTATCAGCAGGTCGAGGATCACACCCTTGATCGAGGCGTCGAGCGACGCGGTGGGCTCGTCGGCGATGACGAGCGCGGGGTTGCGGGCGATTGCGAGTGCGATGACGACGCGCTGAGCCATTCCGCCGGAAAGTTCGTGCGGAAAGCTCGCCGCGACGCGCCCCGGCTGGTCCAGCCCGGCGCGCTGCAACAGCGTCTCGATGGCGGCGGAGCCCGCCTCGACGTCGAGGGCGAGCGCCATCTGCCGGCCGACGCGCATCGTCGGGTCGAGCGCCGACATCGGGTTCTGGAACACGAAGCCCAGGCGCTCGCGCCGCATGGCCCGCAGCTCGGCGTCGCTGCACTCAAGGACCGACCGCCCCTCGACGCGGATCTCGCCGGCGTCGAACGAGGCGTTGGGTGCGAGCAGGCGGCCGATGGCCATGCCGAGCGTCGACTTGCCGGAGCCGCTTTCGCCGACGATGCCGACCGTCTCGCCGGCGCCGATCTCGAGGCTCACGCCGTCGATCGCCCTGATCGGACCGCCGTTCGAGGCGTAGGAGACCGCGAGGTCGCGGATGTCGACCCGAGCGTTCATCGAGACCTTGTTCCGCGGCGACCGTCGGCGGGCGAGGCGTGCTGCTGGCGGCTCATCGCAACGGCCTTCCGCGCAACGGCTCGAGGCCGTCGCGGATGGCGTCGCCGAGCAGGTTCACCGACATGATCGCGAGCGCCAGCACGAGCCCCGGAATGAGCACCATGGAAGGTGCGACGTTCAGGTAGATGCTGCCGAGCCGCAGCAGCGAGCCGAGCGAAGCGTCGGGCGGCTGCACGCCGAGGCCGAGAAAGCTAAGGCCGCTCTCGATCAGCATGCCGATCGAGAGCGCGTAGGTGAGCTGCACGACAGCGGCGCCGACGATGTTCGGCAGGATGTGAACGCCCATCACCCGCAGCGTCGAGGCCCCGGCGACGACCGAGGACAACACGAACTCGCGTTCGGCGACCGAAAGCGACACCGAACGGATGACGCGGATGAAAAGCGGCAGCGTCGCCGTCGCGATGACGAGAATCGCCGAGGTGTTGCCGGGGCCGAGCACCGCCGAGGCGAGCAGGCCGAAGAGGAGCGCCGGAAAGGCGAAGAGCACGTCGGCGCAGCGCGCGATGACGCCATCGGCCAGGCCGCCGAGGTAGCCCGCGGCGATGCCGAGGAACGTGCCGATGACCGCGGTGATGACGACCGCGACCGACGACAGCAGGAACGTCGCGCCGATGCCCTGCACAACGCGTGGCAGGTAGTCGCGCCCGAGCTCGTCGGTGCCAAACAGGAACTCGGCGCTCGGGGCGCCGAGCCGGGGGCCGGCGCCGATCGCGGTGGGGTCGCCGAGGGGCAGGAGCGAGCCGAACGCGCCGAGGAAGACGAAGAGCACGAGAAGGCCGGCGCCGAGCAGGCCGAGCCGATCGCTGGTGAAGCGACGCCAGGCCGGGTTCTCCAGGCGCCGCTGCATCACGTCCCCGAGCGGTTGGCGCCGATGCGCGGGTCCAGCAGCGCGTAGGCCAGGTCCGCGAACATGCTGAGGCTGACGAAGGCGAACGAGGCCAGCAGGACGCCCGCCTGCACGACCGCGTAGTCGCGGCCCTCGAGCGAGCTGAAGACGTAGTAGCCGACACCGGGGATGGAAAACAGGATCTCGGCGATGACCGCGCCGCCGAGGAGGAAGCCGAAGTAGGTGGCCGCGACGGTAATGATCGGAATGGCGGAGTTGCGCAGGACGTGGTGGCGAACGATGCGCCACGGCGTCTCGCCGCGAGCCACCGCCGCCAGCACGTGGCCCTCGGTCGTCACCCGCAGGACGGCGTCTCGCGTCGTCCGCAGAATGAGGGCGATGCCGAAGACGGCGAGCGACGCGGTCGGCAGGATCACCGAGCGGAGGTTGCCCCAGGGGTCCTCGGCCAGCGGCACGAAGCCGCCGACCCGCAAGCCCAGGGACCAGCGCGAGAAGATGAAGATCAGGGCGCTACCGAGCACGAACTCCGGCACGCTGGCGCCGAGCGCGCCGACCAGCCGCCCCGTCGTCCCTTTGCCGCGCCCACTCGCGGCAACACCGCTCGCCACGCCGAGCGGCAGGCCGATGCCGACCGCAAGGCCGAGTGTCAGCACCGCGATTTCCGCGGTCACCGGGAGCCGACGCAGCAGCTCGTCGAGAACCGGGCGGCGATTCACCATCGAGATGCCGAAGTCGCCGTGAAGCAATGCGGCGAGCCACTTCACGAACTGGACCGCTATCGATTGGTCGAGCCCGTACTGCGCAGCGATGAGGGCTCGCGCCTCCGGCGTCGCGAACGGCCCGAGCAGGACGTCGGCAAAGCCGCCCGGCAGCAGCCTGATGGCCACGAAGACCAGCAGCGCGACGCCGAGCATCGTGAGCGCCGCAATCAGGAGCCGCGGGGCGAGGAAGACCAGGAAGCGCACGCCGGTTCCCTTCGCTCAGCACGAAGATTCCGTGGTGGCGTCGGCGACCGCGGTGGTGTGTGCCGGCGCCATCGGTGCGGCTAGCGCTTCGACGAGAACTCGGCGACGTACTGGTAGGTGTTCGACGAGGCCGAGACCGGATCGAGGCGGATCTCCATCGCGTCGCTGCGGTGGACGACGAAGTCGACCTTGCTGACCAGCGCCAGGATGTTGGCGCCGTCGTCGATCATTCGGCACACCTCGGCGAGTTGGGCGTCGCGCTCGGCGCCCTCGGGCGCGCCCTTGACCTTGTCGAGCGCATCGGCGAGCGGTGCGCTGTACTCTTGGAACACCGTGTTCCAGACCGCGTACTTCGGGTTCCACCAGGCGATCACCATGCTCGGGTCGCTGTAGCCGGCTAACCACGACAGCGCGGAGTCGAAGTCGCCCTTGGTGAACACCTTGTCGAGGTACTCGGCGACCGGCATCTGCTGGATCTTGACGTTGATGCCGATCTGCTTGGCGTTCTGCTGGATCACCTGGGCGATGCGGGCGTAGATCGGGTCCGCGGTCGAAGCGATGACCTCGACGTCGATCGCCGGCTTGCCGGTCGCGGCGACCAGCTTCCTCGCCTTGTCGAGGCGCGCCGGGCGCGGCAGCTTGTAGGTGTCGACATCCTTGCAGGCGGTCTTGCCGAAGGCGCCGGGGACCGGGTAGTCGGGCCGCGCGGCGCCGGCGAACACAATGTTGGCGATGGCCTCGCGATCGATTGCCAGGTTCATCGCCTCGCGGACGCGCTTGTCCTTGAACGCCGACTTCTCGGAGAGCGCGTTGATGTCGAGGCGGAAATAGTTGGTGGTGTTCTGCGGCGTGACCACCAGACGCTTGTCGCTGGCGACGAGCCGGCCCACGTCCGGGTTGGAGAAGGTGGAGTAGTCGATGCGACCGTCGCGCAGGGCGGCCACGCGGGCCGCCTCGTCCGGAATGATTAGCACGTTGAGGGTCTCGACCTTCGGGTAGCCCTTGCGCCAGTAGTACGGATTCTTGACCAGCGTCCAGCTCTCCTTCGGCTTGTACGCGCCGACCATGAAGGGGCCGGAACCGAGGAGCTGGCGCGTCGGGTCGAAGCTGCCGTCCTTGAGCTCCTTGATGGGGATGATGGCAGCGGTGATGTGCGCGAGCGCCGGCAGGAACGCGGTCTGCGGCTTCTCGAGCTCGACGCGAACGGTCGAGTCGTCCGGCGCTGTCATCGACTTGATGACGCCGAACTGCCGCGACCAGTACGATGAAATCTTCTGGCTCGCCTTCTTCTTGTCCTCCGGCGTATTCGCCGCGGCCACGCCGGTAGGGTTCATCTCCACGCCGGTGATGCGCTGGAGCGAGCCGATGACGTCGGCGGCGACCAACGGACGGCCGTTCGACCATTTGGCGTCCTTGCGCAGGTTGATGACGTAGCTGGTCGGCGAGGTCTGCCGCCAGCTTTCGGCCAGTCCCGGCTTCAGCGCCATGTCCTTGTCAGTGGTGAGGAGGGTCTCGTAGACCATCTCGTACATCTGCCATGAGTTGACCGTGCCCGCGATGTGCACGTCCATCGCGTCGACGTCGCCGCCGGTGCCCCAGTTCAGCGACTTCTGCGCCTCGGCCGTGCCGGCGGCGAGCACCAGTGCGGCGGAGGCGAGCCAGGAGACCAGGCCGGAACGGCGGCCTGCGAAACGGTGAACACTCGACATGAGAACTCCTCGATGGGGGCGAAACCGGCGGCGCACCGCCACTGACAACAGCGCGGGTCACGGATCATTTTGTTAGTCGGCTCGCAGCTTGTCAATGGGTGTAGTCTCGACTAACATCAACATTCGTCGCGGGCAGACTGCAGGCCCGTTGCACGAGGAAGAGAGGCTGCCATGCTGAGATTCGAAGAGTACCGGCGCCACGACGCGATCGGCCTGGCCGGCCTCGTTGCCGGCGGCGAGACGACCGCCGCCGAGTTGCTCGAAACCGCCATCGCCCGGGCCGAGGCCGTCGACCCGGTGATCAACGCGCTCAGCCAGCGCCATCACGATCTGGCCCGCACCGCGATTCGTGCCGGCCTGCCTCGCGGACCGTTCCGGGGCGTCCCTTTTCTGCTCAAGGACGTCTCGGTGCAGCTCGCCGGCACTGAGACGAGCAACTGCAGCAGCCTTTTCGCCGGCAGCGTCGCCGATGCCGACTCGACGCTGGTCGCGCGCTACAAGGCCGCCGGCCTCGTCATCTTCGGCAAGACCAACACCCCCGAGATGGGTCTGGCCGCATCGACCGAAACGGCGCTGCACGGGACCACCCGCAACCCCTGGAACCTCGAACGCAGCGCCGGCGGCTCCTCGGGCGGAGCCGCCGCCGCGGTGGCCGCGGGCATCGTCCCGGCGGCCCAGGGCAGCGACGGCGGCGGCTCGATCCGCATCCCGGCATCGTGCTGCGGGCTCTTCGGCCTGAAGCCGACGCGCGCGCGCACGCCCCTCGGTCCGCTGGTCGGAGAAAGCTGGGGCAGCATGGGCGTCGTCCACGTCCTCACTCGCAGCGTTCGCGACAGCGCTGCGCTGCTCGACGCGAGCCATGGCCCGGCGCCCGGCGACCCGTACGCCGCCCCGGCGGTGACGCGACCGTACTCGCAGGAGGTCGGCGTCGATCCCGGGCGCCTGCGGGTGGCCCTGCAGCTGCGTCCGCTCTCCGGCTCGCCGGTCGATGCGGAGTGCATCGCCGCCGCCCGCGGCGCCGCGGACCTGCTCGTGTCGATGGGACATGTCGTCGAGGAGGCCGGGCTTCCCGGCCCCTACGAGCCGCTCGCGACCGCGGCATGGGCGCTGGTAGCCACCGGCGTGACGGGCGCGTTGAACCGGCGCGCAGCGGCGCTCGGCCGGCCGCTGCGCGAAGACGACGTCGAGCCGGTGACGTGGCGCGCAGTGCGGCACGCTTCCACGCTGACCGCACTCGACCATGCCGAGGCCCTGTTGGCGATCCATCAGCATGGCCGGCGCATGGCCGCGTTCCACGAACGCCACGACATCGTCCTCAGCCCGACGCTCGGGCAGGTACCGGTGCCGCTCGGGCCGCAGCGGATGAGCAATCCTGACCTCGACGCGTATACGGCGGCGCTGCTGCGCTTCACGCCGTTCTGCAACGTCTTCAACATGAGCGGCGAGCCGAGCATGTCGGTGCCGCTGCACTGGAGCGCCGACGGCCTGCCCGTCGGCGTGATGTTCTCAGCCGCGTTCGGCCGCGAAGACCTGCTGCTTCGCCTGGCCGGCCGCCTGGAGGAGGCCCGCCCCTGGTTCGACCGCCTGCCCGACCTGCACGCATGACGCCCCGCCCCGATGACCGCGCCGCCGCGCCGAAGCGGTCGCAGCGCCCGCGCCCGACGCCACCCGCGCTGAGCGACCGCATCGCCCGCGCCCACCCGGAGATGACGCCGTCGGAACGCGGTATCGCTAGCTACATGCTCGGCCACCTGCACCTGCTGCCGTTCGAGAATGCCGCGGGCATCGCCGCCAAGGTCGGCGTGAGCCCGATGACGGTGGGTCGCTTCCTGCGCTCGATTGGTTATGGCGGCTTCGGCGAGCTCAAGGACGAGCTGCGCGGCGCCGCCGCCACCCCCGGGCTTCTCGTCACCGACCGGTTCGAGCGGATTCGCGACAACGGCCACGGCGGTGGCGCCGCACTGCATGACAACCTGCAGCTCGAGATCAATGCGCTGGTCGCCGTCTACGAGCACGTCGGCACGCCGCTCTGGAACCGCGTCGTCGATCGTCTGGTCAGCAGCGATCAAATCTTTGTCGCCGCCTTCCAGACGCTCGGCGGCCTGGCGGCCGACTTCGCGGCGCGGCTGCAGTACTTGCGACCCGGCATCGGCGTGCTCGACGGCCGCGACGGCACCTTCGCGGAGCTGCTCGCCGGGTCGGCGAGGAAGCCCAGCCTCGTGCTGTTCGAGATGCGCCGCTACACGCGCTTCAGCCGCCTGCTCGCCGAGCAGTGCAAGCAACAGGGGATCGCCGTGACCATGATCTGCGACAGCCACTGCCACTGGGCCCGCGACAACACCGACGACGTCGTCACGGTCGACACCACCAGCAACCTCTTCTGGGACAGCCAGGCGCCGTTCCTGAGCCTCACCAACCTGCTCCTCGACCATGTGGCGCGAAAGCTCCGCCAGGACGCCAAGGGCCGCCTGCAGACGCTCGGTGACCTGCAGAACCGGTTCGGCGCGTTCGAAACGCGGGTACGGGCACGGCCGCGATGAGCGCCGTCAGCCGAACCGGCGACTACCGGAGCCTCTTCACGGTCTCCACCGCGGAGCAACTGCGCCTCTTCGCGGACATGCGCAGCCTCTATCCCACGCGCATCGTCCGCCGCGGCGCCGAGATCGACGATTTCGTGACCGGCGAGCCTGTCGATGTCCGCTATCGAATCGACGGTGCTGCCCTCGACATCGCCGATTTCATGCGGCGCTACCGGGCCACGGGGCTGCTGATCCTCAAGCACGGGGAGATCGTCTGCGAGCGCTATGCCTTGGGGCACAGTCCAGAGACGCGCTGGATCTCGTTCTCGATGTCCAAATCGATCACCTCGACACTGCTCGGCGCAGCGCTTCTCCAGGGCCATGTAGCCAGCCTCGACGAGCCAGTGACGCGCACCGTACCGCAGCTGCGCGGCTCTGCCTATGACGACGTCAGCATTCGCCACGTGCTGCAGATGAGCTCGGGCGTGCGCTGGGTCGAGACCTATCTCGATCCGCAATCCGACCGGCGCCGGCTGCTGGAGGTGCAGGCGCTCGAGCGGCCGGGTGGTGTCCTCGACTACCTTCGTGCGCTGCCGCGCGCGGCGGCACCGGGCACCGCCTTCAACTACAACACCGCTGAAACGTTCCTGCTCGGGGCCATCGTCGCCGGGGCGGTCGGCCGGCCGCTTTCCGAGTACCTCTCGGAGACGATCTGGCAACCCTGCGGCATGCAGGCCGACGCCTACTGGCAGCTCGAATCGCCCGACGGCCAAGAGTTCGCCGGCAGCGGCCTCAGCGCGACCCTCCGCGACTTCGCCCGCTTCGGCCGCTTCGTCCTCACCGACGGTATCGTCGGCGGCCGTCGGATCCTGCCCGTCGACTGGATGCAGGCGTCGACGGCGGTCGTGCCGGGATCGCGGGG
>JAYVVB010000498.1:0-4383 GCA_043787455.1 Rhizobacter sp. | reverse complement strand
CCGGCTGGAAGCAGATGCAGCGCGGATCGACACCCTCCGGCGTGAGGTTGAAGCCAAGCTGCTCCAGTCTCGACGCTGTGGGGGCGGGATCGGAGAGGGTGATGACCAGATGGTCGATGTCGCGAGCCGAAATTTTCATCGGACGGTCATAAGGGGTCCGTTCGTCATGCTCAAGAGCGGTGCGTCCGGACAGCCAACGTGCTAATTCCCGCCGTCCACGTTTTCACCGGAGAAACCAATGTCCAAACCCACTCTCTACGGCATCTGGTTGAGCGGCCCCACGTACAAGGCCGGCCTCGCCTTGTCGCTGCTGGGCCAGCCTTTTGCCTACAAGCACGTCGACCTGCGCGCTGGCGCCCACAAGCAGCCCGAGTATCTCGCCATCAACCGCTTCGGCCAGGTGCCCGCGCTGGTCGACGGCGACCTCACGCTCTGCCAGTCCGGCGCGATCCTGCTCTATCTCGCCGACAAGGCCAGCCGCTTCGTCCCCTTGGATCCGGCCGCTCGCTACGAGACGATCGAGTGGCTCATGTTCCAGGTGGGCGGCATCGGGCCGATATTCGGCCAGGTCGGTTTCTTCCACAAGTTCGCGGGCAAGGACTTCGCGGACAAGCGGCCGCGCGACCGCTACGTCGGCGAGGCCAAGCGCCTCCTCGATGTGCTGAACCGGCGCCTGGCGGGCCGCGACTGGATCATGGGCGACACGATCACCATCGCCGACATCGCGACTTTCCCCTGGGTCCGAAACCTGATCGGCTTCTACGGTGCGGGCGAGCTCGTGGCGATCGGCGAGTATCCCGAGGTGACCCGCGTGCTCGAGGTGTTTCTCGCGCGTCCTGCGGTGCAGCGCGGCCTTCTGATCCCCGTGGCACCGGGCGCTTAGCGCGACGCGAAACGGGGCGGCGAGGTCGCGGGTGGGCCTCCTGTTCGACGCGGTCACGCGGGGCAACGTCTGACAAGGTCCGGCTTGCGCCGGATGTAGAGTTCGTGTTGGGTCGCGATGGCGGTGTCGGCACCGAGACCTCCGAGGTACACCGACACCCGAGAGGCGTTGCAATGAACAGTCAGGTGGAACGACGGAGGTCGAACCGGGTCGCCGAGGACGCGCTCTCGCCCGAATACCTCGCGGTGTTGGCGGTGTGCGGCGGCGAAATCCGCGAGAGCGACAAGCCGGTGCTGGCAGAACGCCGCCGACCTGAGCCCGAAAGCGGTCGGCGCGTCAGCGACCGGCCGCCCGCCCCGCAGCGCTAGGACCTACGCAGCCAGCGCGGATGCCGCCTGCGCGGCGAGGCACTTGTTGCACTTGCCGAGGCCGGGAAGGCGCGAATCGGGCTTGCCGTCGCCGGTCTTGAAGTTGGCCTGGCAACGCCGGCAGACATACATCTTCGAGCTCGACATCATCGGCTTCACCCCCGGCTCCCCGGAGGGCCGCGCCGCCACGTACTCGGCCTGCGTCTGGCGCAGCTTGAGGGCAGCGTTGGTGGCGGACGCCGCTGCCGGAACAGGGACGGCGGTGGCGGGCACTTTAGACGAAGTAGCGGAGCGACGGGTGGCCATGTGCTGATACCTGAAGAGAATCGGCGGAGGTCGCATGCAAGCTGCACGCACAGCCGCCAAGGGGCACTATTGTCCCAGCAAACTCGATCGCCGGTACGGAGGGTTTGCCTTGCCCCTATGCGTGGGCCTGCGGGCGCGGGGCCTTTGGCTCCGGCCCACTGCCGGAAGGTGGTCAACGACGGCTGAGGCCGTCGCCGCGCTCGAGGTCGAGTACGTCCTGAACAACCGTGACCACGCCGGGCAGCTTCGCTTGCAGCGCCGGGGCGAAGGCCCTGGCTTCGCCCGCGACGGCCAGGCGCCGGTTCGCGGCGCCGAAGTGAGCCGCGGCATAGCGCTGGATGTCCTCGCCGCTCACCGCCTGAAGCGACTCGATCCGCGTCTTCAGCTCGGCCGTCGGCCGGTTCGCGACGACGAGGCTGCGGATCGAGCTGGCGAGCCCGGCCGTCGTCTCGACGCTGCGGCTGAAGTTGCCGATCAGCGTCGTCTTGCGCGCCGCGAGCTCGTCGGTGCCGACCGGCCGGGCTGCGAGGCGATCGACTTCCTCCTGGACCAGGCCGACGACCTCGGCCGCCGACTCGTTCTTGGTCTGCACGGCGACGCGCAGGAAGGCGCTTTCGCGCCTCGGCTCGAGCGCGCTGCTTGCGCCATAGCTGAGGCCGCGCTTGATGCGGATCTCCTGGTTCAGCCGCGACGAATAGCCGCTGCCCAGGACCGAATTCAGCACCGCGCCGATGTCGCGCTCGCTGCCGCTGCGCTCGGGCAGGGCCAGCGCGAGCACGACCGCGGCCTGGCCGGACTGGGCCATGTCGACGATGGCGCTGGCCGGGCCGGAGGGAACGGCTTCGGCCTTGGCCGGCACCGGCTTCGGCCCCGGCGGCGACGCCCAGCCACCGAAGTGGCGTCGCGCCGCCGCGAGGCCGTCCTCCGGCGTGATGTCGCCGGCGAGGATGAGCACGGCGTTGTCGGGCTGGAAGGTCTGGCGATGCATGGCGACAAGGTCGCTGCGCTGGATCCGCGGCAGCGATGCCGGCGTGCCGCTCGCCGGGTGGCCGTAGGCGCCCGCGCCATAGGCCAGGCGCTGAGCCACAAGCGAGGCGAGCGTCCCGGGGCTCGCGTAGGCGACCTTCAGCTGATCGAGCGTCTGGCTGCGCATGCGCTCGATCTCGTCGGACGCGAACACCGGCTCGCGCGCGACCTCGGCGACGAGCCCCAGCGCGGCGTCGAGCTTGGGGCTGGTGACGGTGATCGAGACGCTGGCCTGGTTCCAGCCCGCGCCGCTGTCGAGCGAGCCGCCGAGCGCTTCGGCCGCGGCCGCGAGCTCGGGCGCGTTGTGGCGCTTCGTGCCCTGGGTCATCAGCGCTGCGCTGAGCGACGCCAGGCCGGCGAGCCGCGGCGGATCGACTTCGGCGCCCGAAAGCGCGACGAGCTCGGCGCTCACCAGCGGAATTCCTTCGCGTCGCGCGACGATCACGCGCAAGCCGTTGGCGAGCTTCGCCTCGATCGGCGCGGCGATGGCCAGCGGGCGCGGCGGCGCCGGCGGGGGTGGCGCGAGATAGGGTTGCGCGCCCGCTCCGACACTGGCGAGCGCGAAGCTTGCCGCGAGAGTCAGGCGTACCCCAAGGTTCCACGGATCGAAGGAGCTGCTCATTTCGCGGCCTTGTCCTGGCGATACTCGATCGCGACCTTGTGCGCGTCGACGACATAGCGACGCATGACCCGCTGCACGTCGGCGGCGCTGACGCGCTGCAGGTCGTCGAGGTCGGTGTTGACTCGCGCGGGGTTGCCTCCGAGCACGGCGGCGTCGGCGATCGCCGACGCCAGGCCTTCGGGCGTCTGGCGCGACATGAAGGCCTGCGTGATGAGCTGGTTCTTGACCTTGTCGAGCTCGGCCGGCGTCGGCGGCACCGTCGCCAGGCGCGTCACTTCGGCGAGCAGCGCGGCGCCGACCTCGGCCGGCGCCTTGCCGCCGGCTGCGATCGCGTAGGCGACGAGCAGGCCCGGGCCGACGCGCAGGTCGGCGTTGAAGCTGGCCTGCGTCGCGACGCGCTGCCGATAGACCAGCGACTGGTTGAGGCGCGACGACTCGCCGGCCGCGAGCACGGCCGCCGCGACCTGCAGCGCCGGGCCGTCCTCGCTCGTCACCGGCGGCGCGAGCCACGTGTAAGCGAGCGCCGGCAGCGGCACCTGCGGGCCGGTGACGGTCGCGGTCCGATCGCTCGACCACGCCGGCTCGTTCGCGTCGAAGCGCGGCAGCGGTGCCGTCGGCTTGGCGACGACGGCGAAATACTTGTCGATCCAGGCGTCGAGCTGGGCCGGATCGAAGTCGCCGGCGACGACGAGGGTCGCGTTGTCGGGACGGTAGTAGCGCGAATGGAAGGCGACGACATCCGAGAGCGTCGCCGCCTCGAGATCGTCGATGTTGCCGATGCCCGGCCGCTTGTACGGATGCTCGAGGTACGACGACGACGAGAACGCGTTGAAGAGCCGCCCGTAGGGCGAGGCGAGAACGCGCTGGCGATACTCTTCCTCGACGACGGCGCGCTCCGACTTGAAGTTGCCGTCGTCGACCTTGAGGTTGGCCATGCGCTCGGCCTCGGCCCAGAGCAGCGTCTCGAGATGGTTCGACGGCACCACCTCGTGGTACTCGGTGACGTCGTCGCCGGTCGAGGCATTGTTCGCGCCGCCGACGTCTTCGGTCAGGCGATCGAACTGCTCGGCGCGCAGGTTGGCCGTGCTCTTGAACATCATGTGCTCGAAGAGATGGGCGAAGCCCGAGCGGCCGGCCGGATCGTCGCGGCTGCCGACGTGATACCAGACCTGCACGCT
>JAYVVB010000497.1:0-4013 GCA_043787455.1 Rhizobacter sp. | reverse complement strand
TGCTTCGAGGCCCGCCATGCGCACCGCCACCGAGCTCCTCGCCCAGTACGCCGAATACCACCGCGACCGGCGCAACATCGTCAGCCACCTGGTCGGCGTGCCGATGATCGTCTTTGGTATCGGCGTCCTCCTGGCCCGGCCCGCCCTCGCCGCCGGCGGCATCGAGGTGACGCCCGCCTGGATCGTCTTCGCTTTCGCCGCCGCGTGGTACCTGACGCGCGGCAACGCCGTCCTCGGCGTCGCGGTCAGCGCCATCGTCGGCGTTCTGCTCTGGCTCGCCCAGCAGGTCTCGGGCGGGAGCGTTCCGGCGTGGCTCAGCTGGGGCGCGGGCTTCTTCGTCGTCGGCTGGCTGATCCAGTTCGTCGGCCACTGGTACGAGGGCCGCAAGCCCGCTTTCATCGACGACATCGTCGGCCTGCTCGTCGGCCCGATGTTCATCACCGCCGAAGCGATGTTCATGCTCGGCTGGAACAAGCCGCTGCTGTCGGAGATCGAGCGTCGCGCTGGGCCGACGAAGATCCGCGACATCGCGCGGATCGCCTAGACCCGAGGGTACTCGCAGCGCTCGGCCGAGCCGAGCACGAAGCGCGCGACGGCGTCGGCGTCGTTCAGGTCGATGACCGGCAGCCCGGTCGGCGCGGGCAGGCGGGCAGCGCTGTCGGTCGCGATCGCGATCACGAACGGATCGTCGGGATAGCGCGCCCGCATCCCGGTCGACGCGCGCCAGACCTCGATCTTCGGCAGCGCCGCGTTCTTGAAGCCTTCGACGAGCACCCAGTCGCAATCGTCGAGCTCGTCGATCAGCTGATCGACGGCGGGCTCGGCGGCTTCGGGATATTCGCGCATCTTGGCGAGGCGCCGATTCGACGCGATCACGACCTCGTACGCGCCTGCCTGGCGATGGCGCCAGGAGTCCTTGCCCTCGTGGTCGATGTCGAAGTCGTGATGGGCGTGCTTGACGACCGAGACGCGCTGGCCGGCTAGGCGCAGGCGAGCGATCAGCTGCTCGACCAGCGTGGTCTTGCCTGATCCCGAGTAGCCGCAGAAGGCGATGACATGCATCGGACGAGTTTAATGAGACGGGCCGCGCCGATCGCCGTCGACGCCGTGCCGAATAATCGGGCGACCTGATGGACGACCCCTCCCGCGCCCCGCCGCCTCCGCCCAGCGGCTGGCTCGCTCCCACCGACGCGTTCTGGCGCTCGCTGCTCGCCTTGCCGGAGCTGGCGCTCGTCGCCGAGTCGTGCGCGGGCGAGAGCCGCCTGCACCACGCGCTCGTGGCCGAGCCGGCGCGAGCGATCGACGCGGCCGAGCTTGCCGCGGTGACCGACGACGACGCCCGCGACAACTATGCGACCTTCCTCGCCTATCGCGACGCCCTGCTGGCTGCGGGCACGCTCGAGGCGCACTATCTCGCGCTGATGCGCGGCGGGCGCATCGCCGTGCCGCCGGTCTTCCTCACCGCGACCCTCGAAGCCATCGTCGAGCACCTGCTCGACGCGACCGCCGATGCCTTCGAGCGCCGCGCCGCGCAGCTCTTCTATCGCGAGCAACGTATCACGCTGAGCGATGGTCGCGTCCTCGCCGCCGACCGCGAGATCATCGACGCCCTAGGTGCGTCGGGTGCCGACGTGATCGGGCCGCTGATCCGCCCTGAGGGCGCACACGCCGACGCGCGAACCTTGCCGGTGCTGGGTGCCGACAACGCCGGCGCTTTCGGCACGGGCAGCGCCGCGCACCGCTTCGTCTTCGATCTCACCCACGAGGTGGCGAGCGAGCTCGGCCATGGCCTGGTCTTCACGATGACCCGTGCCGACTCCGGCATCGGTGCCCTGGCCCGAGTGCTCGAGCGCTGGGTCGCGCACTTCTTCGGCGTCGCGGCGACGATCCGGCCGCTGCAGCGGATCGACGATCCGGCGTGGTCGTGGCACATCGGCCTCGACGTCGACTCGAGCGCGATGCTCGACGACCTGTACCGCGGCGCCGCCCTCGACGACGCGCGCGCGCGCCGGCTTCTGGCGCTTTTCCGGCTCGATGTCGCGAACGCGCACGAGATGCGCGCCGACCTCGCGGGCAAGCCGGTCTATCTCGGCCTGGCGATGACCGTGGCAGGCACATTGAAGCTGAAGCCGCAGAACCTGCTCGTCAACCTGCCGCTTGCCACACCCTCGTAGCCCGTTCGGCCTCAACGCGTCGCGTTCGGGAAGAACAACTGCTCGCCGCCGATGCGGTAGGCGGCGATCGTCGCCTGTCCCGAGGGCGAGAGCACCCAGTCGGCGAACGCCTGCGCGAACGCGACCTTGACGTGCGGATGCCTCGCCGGATCGACGACGATGACGCCGTACTGGTTGAAGAGCTTCGTGTCGCCCTCGACCAGGACGACGAGCTTGCCGCGGTTCTTGAAGGCGAGCCAGGTGCCACGGTCGGCGAGCGCGTACGCGTCCGTCGCCGACGCGATGTTGAGCGCCGGCCCCATGCCGCAGCCGCATTCCTTGTAGCCGGCGAAGCGCGTGCCCGGGGCGTCGATTCCGGCCGCCTTCCAGTAGCGCAGCTCGGCCGAGTGGGTGCCGCTCTTGTCGCCGCGCGAGACGAAGGGCGCGGACTGCACGGCGATCTTCGCGAGGGCGGCGACGACGTCCCGGCCGCGGACGCGCGCCGGATCGTCCGCCGGGCCAACGACCACGAAATCGTTGTACATGACGTCGCTCCGCTTGAGCCCGAAGCCTTCGGCGACGAGCTTCTCCTCGGCCGCCTTGTCGTGCACGAAGAGGACGTCGGCATCGCCGCGCCGACCCATGTCGAGCGCCTGGCCGGTGCCGACCGCGACGACGCGAACGTGGATCCCCGTCGCCTGCGTGAACGCCGGCAGCAGATGGGCGAAGAGGCCCGACTGCTCGGTGCTCGTCGTCGACGCCATGACGATGTTGCGCTCCTGCGCCACGGCGAGCAACGGGCCGAGCCCGAGCGACGCCGTCCAAGCGGCCACGAGCAGGGCACTGCGGCCCACGAGCTTCAGACTTCGAGCGACCAGGAGAGCTCTCCTTTCAAGAACAGATCGGCGCGGCCGTTCGCGCCCGAGCCGAAGAAATCGGCGCTCGGCAGATCGGTGTCGATGCGACCCGAATCCATGTAGACGACGCGGCTCGCCAGGCGCTTGGCCTGGCCGAGGTTGTGGGTGCTCATGACGAGCGTCAGGCCGTCGGCGGCAAAGGCGGCGAGCAGCGCCTCGACCTCCTTTTTCGCCGACGGGTCGAGGCTCGCCGTCGGCTCGTCGAGCAGGAGGATGTCGGGGCTCACGGCCCAACCGCGCGCGAGCGCGAGGCGCTGCTGCTCGCCGCCCGAGAGCGAGCGCGCCGGCCGTTCGCGCAGCGCCGTCAGGCCGACGCGCCGCAGGGCGAGGGCGGCGCGCTCGTCGCGCTCGACCGAGGACGTGTCGCGGCGCGCGAGCCACAGGGCGACGCGCAGGTTGTTCCAGACCGAGAGCCGGAGCAGGAACGGGCGCTGAAACACCATCGCCTGGACACCCGTCGGCCGCAGCACCTCGCGAGCGCCGGTGTGGACAACAGCGCCGTGCAGCAGCCGCAGCAGGCTGGTCTTCCCGGACCCGTTTGCGCCGACGACGGCGATGAAGTCTCCCGCCCGGATCTCGATCGTCGCGCCCTGCACCGCCCGAACCGGGCCGTAGGCGACCGATGCATCGCGCAGCGCGAGCAGCGTCGATGGAGCAGCGGTCGTCATCGCGCTTCCAACGCCAGCGGCCCGGCGCCTCGGCGCAGCAGAGCGATGGCGACGTTGAGCAGCGCCACGACGACGAGCAGCACGACGCCGAGCGCGAGCGCGAGCGGCAGGTCGCCCTTGCTCGTCTCGAGCGCGATCGTCGTCGTCATCACGCGCGTGAAGCCGGCGATGTTGCCGCCGACGATCATGACCGCGCCGACTTCGGCAACGGCGCGCCCGAACGCGATCAGCATCAGCGTCGCCACCGCCCAGCGCTCGTGCACGAGCATCAGCAG
>JAYVVB010000496.1:0-4094 GCA_043787455.1 Rhizobacter sp. | reverse complement strand
AAGTCGACCATCGCCCGCGCCAGACCGGTCATCTCGATCAACGCGCCGAGGAAGACGAAGAGCGGCACCGAGAGCAGGATGATGTGCGACATGCCCTCGTCCATGCGGCTGACGACGATGGTGAGCGGCGTGTCGGTGGTTAGAGCGAGGTAGGCGAGCGTGGCGATGCCGAAAGCGAACGCGATCGGCAGGCCGAGGACGACGCACACGGCGACAAGGCCGACGAAGAAGATCAGCAGGTTGACGTTGCCGAGCGTCGCGAACACCGGCTTCAGCAGCCAAAGCGCGCCCGCGATCGCGGCAACGACGACGATTGCGGTCGCCGCGTCGGCGAGCGAGGTGCGCTCGGCGAGCCGCGCCAGCGCGATCACGAGCAGCAGCACGGCACCCACGCCGATCGCCGCGACCCGCACGCCGTCGTGCCATTCGAGCGCCGGCGTCATCACGATCCACTGGTCGACGAAGTGCTCGCGCGACGGCGCGATCATCATCCCCGCGAACAGCACGACGACGACGATGCCGAGCGCCTCGACCCAGGCGCGCCGGCGCGGTCGCATCATGCCGATGAAGGTCGTGAGGCGCATGTGCTCGTCGCGACGCAGCGCGATCACCGCGCCGAGCATCGCCAGCCACAGGAACAGGATCGAGGCGAGCTCGTCCGACCAGGTGAGCGGCGCGTTGAAGACGTAGCGCGAGATCACGCCGGCAAAGAGGATCACCGCCTCGAGCGCTACGAGCACGGCGGCGGGAACTTCCGTCACCAGCGCAAGCACCCGGTCGAGGCGCTTCCACCCTGACCGGCGCAGCGTGCGACCGGCCGGCGGGGCGGCGAGCGTCGTCACCGCGACCTCGAGCTCAGGCGAGCTTGCCCGAATACTTCTCGAGTTGCGCCATCGCCTCTTCGCCGAACTTGCCGCGCCACTCGCGGTAGAAGCCGGCTTTCGAGAGCGCGTCGCGGAACGACTTGCTGTCGGGGTAGTTGAAGGTCAGGCCCTTGGCCTTGAGCTGCGCCTCGAGGCCGTTGTTGAGGCGGCGGATGTCGTCGCGCTGCTTGAGCACGGCGTCGGTGACGTTCCTGGTGATCATCGCCTGCAGGTCGGGCGTGAGCGAGGCCCAGCGCTTGCCGTTGGCGAGCACCCATTGGCCGTCCCACATGTGGCCGGTCATCGAGCAGTACTTCTGCACCTCGTAGAGCTTGGCGAGGTCGATGACCGCCAGCGGGTTCTCCTGGCCCTCGACGACCTTGGTCTGCAGTGCCGAATACACCTCGCTGAAGTTGATGCTCGCCGGCGATGCGTCGAGCGCCTTGAACATCGAAGTCCACAGCGGGCTCACCGGGACGCGGATCTTGAAGCCCTTGAGATCGGCGGCGGTGTTGATCGGCCGCGTGCTGCTCGTGATGTTGCGATAACCGTTGTCGAGGCAGCGGTCGAAGACGTGCAGGTTAGCCTTGGTGATCGCCGCGCGCACGTGCGCGCCGAGGTCGCCGTCCATCGCGCTCCACACCGTCTGGTAATCCTTGAACGCGAACGCCAGGCCGTTGATGCCGGCCACGGGAACGAGGGTCTGCAGGATCAGGCCGGAGAGCGGGAAGATGTCGATTGCACCCGAACGCACCTGCGACAGCATGTCGGTGTCGCCGCCGAGCTGGTTGTTGGGAAAGATCTGGACGTCGACCTTGCCGTTGCTGTCGCGCTTGATCGCCTCCGCGGCTTCGCGGATGCGCACGTTGCTCGGATGCGTCACCGGGATGTTGTTGGCCCACTTGAGCGTGATCGGCGCCGTCTGGGCGAAGGCCGGGCGGCCGCTGGCGACGAGCGCGCCGCTGACGGCGAGGCCTTGCACGAATTGTCTGCGGTCGAGGGTCATGGTGAGGGTCTCCGTCGGTGTTGTCGTGGTTCGAAAGCGGGGTCAGTACATCATCAATCCGTTGTCGGCGACGAGCGTCGAGCCCGTGATCGCCGACGCCGTGGGCGAGACCAGGAAGGCGATGGCGCTCGCGATCTCGCTCGCCTCGGCGCTGCGGTTCAGGACGCTCATGCCTTCGACGCGGACGCGGTGCGCCTCGTTTTTCCAGTGTTCGGCGATCATCGGCGTCAGCGTCGCGCCGGGCGCGATCGTGTTGACGCGAATGCCCTGTGCCGCGAGGGATCGCGCCGCGCTCTTGGTGAGCGCGAGCACGCCGCCCTTGCTCGCCGCGTACGCGGCGGTGCCGCTCAGGCCGCCACCGCGCAGGCCCGCGACGCTGGCGACGGTGCAGATGCGCGCGCCGGGCTGCATGCGCTTCGCGGCCTCGCGGATGCAGAGAAACGTGCCGACGACGTTGACCTCGTAGACCGAGCGAAAGGTCGCCGCGGAGATGTCCATGAACGGCGTCGTCTCGGCGACGCCGGCGCTGGTGACGAGGACGTCGAGCCGGCCGAGGAAGGCGAAGGCCTGCTCGAAGGCGGCGACCAGGCGGCGCTCGTCCGACACGTCGGCGACGATCGCCAGGTGCTCGAGCCGATTGATCTTCGCGGCGGCTTCGGCACTGGCCTTCGAGCCTGCGGCGTCGACATCGATGCCGACGGTGCGATAGCCCTGGCGCGCGAGCTCGAGCACGGTCGCCGCACCGATGCCGCTGGCCGATCCGGTAACGATGGCGGTCTGGCCCGCGGTGGTGCTGTGATCAGCCATGCGATCTCCCGGAGGTCAAAGCAGCCCGCGGACCGCCTCGACGATGGCCGCCACGCTCAGTCGCGACACGTCTTCCAGCGGGCGCGAGTAGCCGACCGGAATGCGCGGCGCGCCGAGGCGACGGACCGGAATCGTCAAGGCCTCGGCCACCGTCGCCGCGACCTCGGCGCCGAAGCCGGCGGCGCGCACGGCCTCATGCACGACCAGCAACTTGCCCGTCCGCCTCGCAGAGGCGAGGACGGTGTCGCGATCCCACGGCCAGAGGCTGCGCAGATCGATCACCTCCGCCGATACGCCGTCGGCCGCGAGCGCCTCGGCTGCATCGAGACACGGCTGCAGCGCCCGTGACCACGTGACGATCGTGAGCCGCTCGCCCGCCTGCACGATCCGCGCCGCGCCGATCGCGATCGACGCGTCTCGATCGACCTCGCCTTCGACGCCCCAGAGTTCCTTGTGCTCCATGTAGACGACCGGATCTCCGCTGGCGAGCGCGGCCTTGAGCAGGCTGTAGTTGTCCTGCGGCGTCGCCGGCGTGACGACGACGAGCCCCGGAATGTGGGCGAACCACGCCTCGAGCGACTGCGAGTGCTGCGCCGCCGACGCGCTCCAGATGCCGATCGGCAGGCGCGCGACAAGCGGCACGCGGCCCTGGCCGCCGAACATGAAGCGGTTCTTCGCCGCCTGGTTGACGATCTCGTCGATCGCGCACAGGGCGAAGTCGACGACGCGCATCTCGACCACCGGACGCAGGCCGGCGAGCGCCATGCCGACGGCCGCGCCCATGATGTTGGCCTCCGAGATCGGCGTGTCGATCACGCGCGCCGCACCGAACTCCTGCTGCAGGCCGCGGTACTGCCCGAAGACGCCGCCGCGGCCGAGGTCCTCGCCGAGGGCGACGACGTTCGGATCGTCGCGCATCGCCTCGGCGAGCGCGAGCGCAGCCGCCTGGGCGTAGGTCATCACCGCCATTGGCCGGCGCCGGTGGTGACGACGTCCTCGAACGCGTCGCCTGCCTCGGGCCACGGCGCGACGTCGGCGACGGCGAGCGCAGCGTCGATCTCGGCGCGCGCAGCAGCGTCGATGGCGTCGATCTCTTCCGCCCTCGCGCCGGCGCCGAGAAGGCGCGCGCGCGCCAGCACGAGGGGATCGGACTCGAGCGCGCGCTCCACTTCCGCAGCATCGCGGTAGCTTCCCGGGTCGACCGAGACGTGGCCCTTGAAGCGATAGGTGACGGCGTGCAGCAGGCGCGGGCCGCTGCCGGCGCGCACCTCGGCCGCGAGGCGGCCGGCCGCCTCGTGCACCGCGAGGACGTCGTTGCCGTCGACGGTGAGTGCCGTGATGCCCATGCTCTCGGCCCGCGCCGAGACGCCGCCGCCGGCCGTCATCGGCCCGGTCGGCGTCGTCGCCGAGATGCGGTT
>JAYVVB010000495.1:0-4347 GCA_043787455.1 Rhizobacter sp. | reverse complement strand
GCCGCCGCGACGATGGGCGCGGCGGCTGCCGGCGCGGCGGCCGCCAGAGTCGGACTCGTCGCTGCGACGGCAGGCGCCGGTGCAGTGGTCGCGTCGCTTTCGATCGTGAGCAGCACCGAGCCCTCGTTGACCTTGTCGCCGACCTTGACCTTCATCTCCTTCACGACACCGCCGCAGCTCGACGGAATCTCCATCGACGCCTTGTCGCTCTCTACGGTGACGAGCGACTGCTCGACCTGGATGCGGTCGCCCGGCTTGACCAGCACCTCGATGATCTCGACGTCCTTGAAGTCGCCGATGTCGGGGACCTTGACTTCCACTGCAGCCATGTTCTTGTCGTCCTTGCGCGCTCAGGCGTACAGCGGATTGATCTTGTCGACGTTGATCCCGTATTTCGCGATCGCCTCGGCGACGCGCGTCGCTGGCACGCTGCCCTCCTCGGCCAGCGCCTTGAGCGCGGCGACGACGATGTAGTGGCGATTGACCTCGAAGTGCTCGCGCAACTTGGAGCGGAAGTCGCTCCGGCCGAAGCCATCGGTGCCGAGCACCTTGTAGGTTCTGCCCTTTGGCACGAAGGCGCGGATCTGGTCGGCGTAGTTCTTCATGTAGTCGGTCGACGCGATCACCGGGCCGCCGTACTTCTCGAGCTGCTGCGCGACGAAGGGCACACGCGGCCGCTCGGTCGGATGGAGCAGGTTCCAGCGCTCGCAGTCCTGGCCGTCGCGCGCCAGCTGGTTGAAGCTCGGACAGCTCCAGACGTTGGCGGCGATGCCCCAGTCGCTGTCGAGCAGGTCGCGCGCGGCCATGCTCTCTCGCAGGATCGTGCCGCTGCCGAGCAGGTTGACGCGTGGCGCCTTCTTGGCGCCTTCCTGCAGCAGGTACATGCCCTTGACGATCTCCTCCTCGGTGCCGGCGCGCAATCCCGGCTGGGCGTAGTTCTCGTTCAGGAGCGTCAGGTAGAAGTAGACGTTGTCCTGCCTCTCGACCATCCGCACGAGACCGCGATGAAGGATCACGCCGACCTCGTGCGCGAAGGTCGGGTCGTAGCTGATGCAGTTCGGGATCGTGCTCGCCAGGATGTGGCTGTGGCCGTCCTCGTGTTGCAGGCCTTCGCCGTTGAGCGTCGTCCGACCCGAGGTGCCGCCGAGGAGAAAGCCGCGCGCCTGCATGTCGCCCGCGGCCCACGCGAGGTCGCCGACGCGCTGGAAGCCGAACATCGAGTAGTAGACGTAGAACGGCACCATGATGCGGTTGTTCGTCGAGTACGACGTCGCCGCGGCGATCCAGCTGCACATGCCGCCCGGCTCGTTGATGCCTTCCTGCAGCACCTGGCCCGACTTGTCCTCGCGGTAGTACATGACCTGGTCGCGGTCAACCGGCGTGTAATTCTGGCCCGCGGGGTTGTAGATGCCGATCTGCCGGAAGAGCCCCTCCATGCCGAAGGTGCGCGCTTCGTCGACCAGGATCGGCACGGCGCGCGGGCCGAGGTCCTTGTCGCGCAGGAGCTGCGTCAGGAAGCGGACGAAGGCCTGCGTCGTCGAGATCTCGCGGCCCTCGACGGTCGGCTCGAGCACCGCGTTGAAGGTTTCGAGCGGTGGCACCTTGAGCTGCTCGTCGGCCTTCATGCGGCGATGCGGCAGGAAGCCGCCGAGCGCCGCCCGGTGCTCGTGCAGGTACTTCATCTCCGGCGTGTCGTCAGCAGGCTTGTAGAACGGGATGTCGCCGAGCTTGTCGTCGGGAAGCGGAATGTTCCAGCGATCACGAAACGTCTTGACGTCCTCGTCGACGAGCTTCTTGGTCTGGTGCGCGGTGTTCTTGCCTTCGCCGCTCTTGCCCATGCCGAAGCCCTTGACGGTCTTCACCAGCAGCACCGTCGGCTGGCCCTCGTGATGCGCGGCCCGGTGAAATGCGGCGTAGACCTTCTGCGGGTCGTGACCGCCGCGCTGCAGGCGCCAGATGTCCTCGTCGCTCATCTTCGCGACCGACTCGAGCAGCTTCGGGTCCTGGCCGAAAAAGTGCTTGCGCACGAAGGCGCCGTCGTTGGCCTTCATCGCCTGGTAGTCGCCGTCGACGGTGTCCATCATCACGCGACGCAGCGTGCCGTCCTTGTCGCGTGCGAGCAGGGGATCCCAGTAGCTGCCCCAGATCAGCTTGATGACGTTCCAACCCGAGCCGCGGAATTCGCTCTCGAGCTCCTGGATGATCTTGCCGTTGCCGCGCACCGGGCCGTCGAGACGCTGCAGGTTGCAGTTGATGACGAAGATCAGGTTGTCGAGCTTCTCGCGCGAGGCCAGGCCGATAGCGCCGAGCGACTCGGGCTCGTCCATCTCGCCATCGCCGCAGAAGACCCAGACCTTGCGCTTGCTCGTGTCGGCGATGCCGCGCGCGTGCAGGTACTTCAAGAATCGCGCCTGGTAGATCGCCATCAGCGGGCCGAGCCCCATCGAGACCGTCGGGAACTGCCAGAACTCGGGCATCAACTTGGGGTGCGGATAGCTCGAGATGCCCTTGCCGTCGACCTCCTGGCGAAAGTTCAGCAGCTGCTCCTCCGAGAGGCGCCCTTCCATGAACGCGCGCGCGTAGATGCCGGGCGACGAGTGGCCCTGGATGTAGAGCAGGTCGCCGCCGTGGTCGGCCGTCTCGGCGTGCCAGAAGTGGTTGAAGCCGGTGCCGAACATCGTTGCCAGCGAAGCGAAGCTCGAGATGTGGCCGCCGAGGTCGCCGCCGTCGGCCGGATGCAGGCGATTCGCCTTGACGACCATCGCCATGGCGTTCCAGCGCATGTACGCGCGCAGCCGCTCCTCGATCTCGATGTTGCCCGGCGTTCGCTCTTCTTGGTCGATCGGGATCGTGTTGACGTAGGCGGTGTTGGCCGAGAACGGCACGTCGACGCCGGCCTGACGCGCCTGGTCGATCAGCTGCTCGAGCAGGAAGTGGGCGCGCTCGCCGCCCTCGGACGCAATGACCGCGGAGAGAGCGTCGAGCCACTCGCGCGTCTCCTGGGCGTCCGGGTCGTTGGCTGCGGCCCCGAGTGCGTTTTCGGGAAGAGCGGACATGATGTCTCCGGGCACTTGTTCTGTTCGGTCAAAGTGTCGCACAAGGGCTCTTCGCCGATAATTGCGCGATGCAACGTGCCGCCCCGGCGTCGTCTTCGCCGCGAACGACCCGGACCTGGGCCGAACGCGTCTTCGGCCACTGGTGGCGACGCCAGTCGGCGGCGCGCCAGGACCGCTACGCGACCCTCGGCCCGCTGCTCTCGGTGCTGCTCTTCCTCGCCGCCATCGTCTCGGCGTTCTGGTACCTGAGGAACGAGGAGTTCGATCGCGAGCAGGAGGCCGTGCGCCGCGACACCGAGGTCGCGCAGCAGCAGGTGCGGCTGCGCCTGCTCGAGAACCACGAGCAGCTCACCCGGCTCGCGCACGAGCTCGTCGGCCGTACGCTCGACCACGACGGCTTCCTGGACCAGGCCGCGACCTTCACGCGCGACCATCCCGAGATCAGCAACCTGATCTGGCTCGGCGACTCGCGCGTGCGCATCGCCGGCTATTCGGGCACCTCGTTTCCGCCGGAGACCGGCATCAGCGTCGTCGACACGCCGGCGTCGCTGCCGGTCGAGCACTCGGGCAGCGCGCCCGAGGAAGCGTTCGTGCGTGCCCGCGAGACGCGCCAGACCGAGTACTCGCATCCTTTCTCCGACAGCTTCGGCAACGCGGTGTTCCAGGCGCAGATCCCGCTCGTCGATCACGGCGTCTTCCACGGTGCGCTCGTCGCCGAATATTCGGTCGAACGGCTCTTGCGCTACTTCGTGCCGACCGAGATCGCGCGCCGCCATACGATCTCCGTGCTCGACGCGCAGTCGCATTCGCTCGCCAGTACGGTGATGACGCGTCCGGGAACGACGCCGGCGCGGCCGTCGATCGTTTTCGAGCTGCCGGTCGCACCGGCCGAGAACGGTCTCGTGCTCCGCGGCCAGGGCTATCGCACGTCGATCGGCCTGATCAGCAACGGCCTGTTCTGGATGGTGATGCTGCTTTCGGCGCTCACCGTCTGGATGCTGCTCGGCACCTGGCGCCACATGCGCCGGCGCCTGCAGATGCAGGCCGCGCTCGTGTCCGAGACCAACTTCCGCCGCGCGATGGAGAACTCGATGCTGACGGGCATGCGCGCCATGGACATGGAAGGTCGCATCTCCTACGTCAACCCGGCCTTTTGCGCGATGACCGGCTTCGCCGACCACGAGCTGGTGGACAGGCTGCCGCCGTTCCCGCACTGGCCGCCCGACCGCATCGAGGAGAACGCGCGCCTGCTGCAGCAGGAACTCCAGGGCCGCAGCCCGGCCGGCGGCAT
>JAYVVB010000494.1:0-2750 GCA_043787455.1 Rhizobacter sp. | reverse complement strand
TCTTCGGCGGACCCGAGCTGCAGCTTCGGATCGAACGCTTCGAGGGCTTCTTTCGCATGCCGACCTATCGCTTCGCGAAGACCGGCGCCGGTGGCAAGGCGGCGCAGATCGAATTCATCGATGATCAGCGCGCGACCGCGACCGATGCCACCTATTCGAGCTGCAGCGCGACCGACGACGCCGAGCCGGTCTGGATCCTGAAGGCACGCGAGCTGCACATCGACAACGAGAGCAACGAAGGCATTGCGCGCGGCGCCGTGCTGCGCTTCTACGGCGTGCCGATTCTGGCCGCGCCGGTGTTCAGCTTTCCGCTCAGCGACGAACGCAAGTCGGGCTTCCTGCCGCCGAGCTTCGGCATCGACAGCCGGAGCGGCGTGCAGACGGCGATCCCCTACTACTGGAACATCGCCCCGAACCGCGACGCGACCTTCACCATGAGCGAGAGCCTTCGGCGCGGGCCGGCGGTCGACAGCGAGTTCCGCTATCTCGAGCCCAGTTACAACGGCACCCTCAACCTCAAGCTGATGCCGCACGACGCGGCCGTCGATCGATCGCGCTATTCGCTGCGAGCCGACCACGAAGGCTCGCTGCCGTACGAAAGCTACCTGCAGCTGCGCGTGCTGCGGGTCTCGGACGACGACTACTGGAAGGACTTTCCTGGCGAGGTGAAGAGCCTGACGCCGCGTCTCTTGCAGACCGATCTGCTCCTGACCCGGCCCTTCGGCGACTGGTCGGCGTACGCACGCGCGCTGAAGTGGCAGGTGCTGCAGACGACCGATCCGACGACGCGGATCGATCCGCCGCCGTACGAGCGCGCGCCGCAGATCGGCGCGCGCTACGCCGGCCCGTGGCGCGGCGGGCTCGACGTCGCTTTCGAGGGCGAGTTCAACCGCTTCGCCAACCCCGGCGACCACTTCCTGCTCGAGCGCCAGACGGGTCTGCGCGCGCATGCGCTCGGTAGCATCCGCAGGCCGTTCTTCTCGCCCGGCTGGACCGTGACGCCGAAGCTGTCGTTCAACGCGGCGTCGTACTCGTTCGACCTGCCTCTCGCCGACGGCCGGCGCAGCGCCACGCGACTGATCCCGACGGCGAGCGTCGACAGCGTCTGGACGCTCGAGCGCGACACGACCTTCTTCGGCCATGCCGTGCGCCAGACGCTCGAGCCGCGCCTCTTCTACATCAACACGCCGTACCGGCGCCAGGAAGACCTGCCGAATTTCGACGCCGCGGCGAAGGACTTCAACTTCGATTCGTACTTCACCGAGAACGCCTTCTCAGGCGTCGATCGGGTGTCCGATTCGAACCAGCTCACGGCTGGCGTCACATCGCGCATCCTCGACCCCGACACCGGCGCCGAGGCCTTGCGCGTCGGCCTGGCGCAGCGCTATCGCTTTCGCGACCAGCGCATCACGCCCGACGGCGTGCCGCTCACCCAGCGCTACTCCGACGTCCTCGTCTTCGGCTCGACGACGCTCGTGCCGCGCTGGACCTTCGACACCTCGGCGCAGTTCAATCCCGACAGCCACCGGGTCGTGCGCTCGCTTGCCGGCTTTCGCTATTCGCCGGGCCCGTATCGCACCGTCGGCCTCGCCTACCGGCTGACGCGCGGCCTGTCGGAGCAGTTCGAGCTCGGCTGGCAGTGGCCGGTCTACGGCCCGGTGCGGACGAGCGAGCGGCCGGCCGGCAGCAGCAGCTGCAGCGGCACGCTCTACAGCGTCGGCCACGTCAACTACAGCACCCGCGACAGCCGCCTCACCGACTCGATCGCCGGCTTCGAGTACGACGCCGGCTGCTGGATCGGCCGGGTCGTCGTCGAGCGTCTCTCGACCGGGCGGAGCGAAACCACGACGCGCCTGCTCCTGCAATTGGAACTCGTCGGTCTGTCCCGGCTCGGATCGAATCCACTCAAGGCGTTGAAGGACAATGTTCCAGGCTACCAACTGCTGCGCGACGAGCGCACGACGTCTTCTCCGTTCACTCCCCATGACTGATTCACGTCTTTCCTGGCGACGCGCGCTCGTCGCCGCCGCGCTGCTCTCTTCGTGCGTTCACGCGCTGGCGCAGACCGGCGACTACATCGCGGCCGTCGTCAACCAGGAGCTCGTGACGGCGGTCGAGCTGCAGCAGCGGCTGGCTCGGATCCGCGACGACGCGGGCCGCAGCCGCACGACGCTGCCGCCGCCCGCGGCGCTGAGAAAGCAGGTGCTCGACACCCTGATCGACGAGCGCGTGCTGGTCACGAACGCGCGCGAGAACGGTGCCCGGATCGAGGAGCCCGAGCTCGATCGCGCCGTCGCCAACATCGCGACCCAGAACCAGCTGACACTCGCGCAGCTGCGCGAGCGCTTGCGGCAGGAGGGCCAGTCCTACGCCAAGTTCCGCGACAACATCCGTGATCAGCTGATGGTCGAGCGGCTGCGCGAGCGCGAGGTCTCGAACCGCATCCGGATCAGCGACGCCGACATCGACGACCTGATCGAGAAGCGTCGCGCCGCCGCCGGCTCCGGCGTCGAGATCAACGTCGCGCAGATCCTGGTCACGGTCCCGGACGGCGCGAGCGACGCGGTGATCGAAGAGCGCCGCGCGCGCGCCGCTGCAGCGTTCGCCCGCGCCCGCGGCGGCGAGGACTTCGCGACCGTCGCGCGCGACGTGTCCGAAGACGGCAACCGCGCCCAGGGCGGCGAGATCGGCCTGCGCCCCGCCGATCGCCTGCCCGATGCCTTCGTGAAGACGGTGCAGCCCTTGAAGCC
>JAYVVB010000493.1:0-4085 GCA_043787455.1 Rhizobacter sp. | reverse complement strand
TCCTTGGGCGCGCGATTGACATCGACCGGAAAGCGCTCGCGATGGGCCAGGGCCCACGCCAGCTTGGGATCGATCTCGAGCGACAGCATGCCGTTCGCGGCCGGAACGATCTCCTCGTGCGCGAAGCCGTAGAAGCGCATCAGCCAGTCGGCCTGATAAAGGCGATGCTCGCGCACCATCGGCGGCGCGATGAGCGGTAGCGATCGCGAGGCATCGGGGATCGGGCTGAAGGCCGAGTAGTAGACGCGTTTGAGACGATACGAGCCGTAGAGCGTCGCGCTCGTCGCCAGGATCGCTCCGTCGCTGGAGGCGTCGGCGCCGACGATCATCTGCGTGCTCTGGCCGGCTGGTGCGAAGCGCGGCGGCTTCGATCGTCTCGGCGGAATCATCGGCTGTGCTGATACCGGCGCGGGCCGGGCCGCCTCCTTCGCATCGTCGATGTGGACTCGCAGCCGGGCCATCGAACGACGAATCGCCGCGCCGTCCTTCTCCGGCGCCAGCGCCGCGAGCGCCGCGTTCGTCGCGAGCTCGATGTTGATGCTGAGGCGATCGGCGTAGCGGCCGGCGCGAGCGAGCAGCTCGGCACTCGCTTCGGGGATCGTCTTCAGGTGGATGTAGCCGCGAAAGTCGTGGTCCTCGCGCAGCGAGCGCGCCACCTCCACGACCTGCTCCATCGTGTAGTCGGGCGAGCGGATGATTCCCGAGCTCAGGAAGAGGCCCTCGATGCAGTTGCGGCGATAGAAGTCGAGGGTGAGGGCGACGACCTCGTCGGTCGTGAAGCGTGCCCGCTCGACGTTGCTCGACACGCGGTTGACGCAGTACAGGCAGTCGTAGACGCAGAAGTTGGTGAGCAGAATCTTCAGCAGCGAGATGCAGCGTCCGTCGGGCGCATAGCTGTGGCAGATGCCTGCGCCCTCGGTCGAACCGATGCCTTTGCCGCCGAGCGAATTGCGCTTCGTCGTGCCGCTCGATGCGCACGACGCGTCGTACTTGGCGGCGTCGGCGAGGATGGCGAGCTTGCGGTCGATGAGCATGAGACGGAGCGGGAAGGACTGGCGATGACCGTTCGAGTGCCCGGCGGCACCGGTCACACCGATACCACTGGATGTCTATCCAGTATAGACTTGAGTCGCGCCATCGTGCCTCGGGGGTCAAGCGATCACGAGCGCTCGAAGATCAATCCCGCTTTCTCGCTTTCCGGCGCGGCATCGAGCGCGGCGTCGATCGGCTCGAGGCCCGCCGGTGCATCGCTCGCCGATTCCAGCGCCGGTGGCGGTTCGGATGCCGTCGGCGGGCGCTGCTCCCCGTAGCCGCGACCGTAGTGACCGGGTTCAGCCGCCACCGGAGGGGTCTTCGCGTCGTTCATGGCATCTCCTTCGCGTTGACTTTTCAGGGAGCAAGCGGCGCGCCCGCTAGCGCTTGCGAAAGACGACGATGTGCTGCCACGGCAGGGCCTCGTCGACGCGCTCGAGCTCGAGCGGCAGGACGAGCGCCTCGCGCCTGATCTGCGCCAGCGTCATCTTGTGCAGCCGCTTGATCGGCACGCGTTCGTCCTCGGCTCGGTACTCCACGAAGACGACCCGGCCGCCGGGTTTCAGCGCGCGCACGACCGAACCCAGCACCTCGAGCGGATATTCGAGCTCGTGATAGACGTCGACCATCAGCGCCAGGTCGATGCTCGCGGGGGCGAGGCGCACGTCGTCGACGGTCGAGAGCACGGGCACGATCTGCGGCAGGCGGTCGCGCTCGGCCAGCTGCGTCAGCATGCGGATCATCTCGGGCTGGACGTCGACGGCGAACACCTTGCCCGACACGCCGACCGCGGCCGCGAGGCGGCGCGAAACGTACCCCGTGCCCGCGCCGATGTCGGCGACCTGTGCGCCGGCAGCGAGGTGGAGCTCGGTGACGAGCAGGTCGGTGCGTTCCTCCTGCTCGCGCTCGTTGCGCTCGAGCCAGGTCGCGCCCTGCCAGCCCATGACGCCGGCGATCTCGCGGCCGAGGTAGCGCTTGCCGATGCCGTCGCGCGATGGCCGCGCGCTCTCGTAGCCTTGGCCCGCGAGGCCGCGCGCAAGTGCCGTCTGCGCCAGGGCCGCGAGCAGCGCCGCGACGACGAAAGCGAGCGCACGCGGGTTCACGCCGGCACTTTGAAGACCTGCCTCAGGTAAGCGAGGAATGTCTCGTCGTCGCAGAGCAGCTTGCCTGGGCTGTCCGAGAGCTTGGCGACCGGCTGGCGGTTCGCGCTGGTGAGCTTCATGACGATGTGCAGCGTGCGCAGCCCCATGTCGTTGGTGAGGTTCGTGCCGATGCCGAAGCCGCAGGGCGCGCGGTCGGCGAAGTGGCGGTAAAGCGCGAACGACTTGTCGAAGTCGAGGCCGTCGGAGAACACCAGCCGCTTCGTGCGCGCGTCGATGCGCAGCTTCTCGTAGTGGGCGAGCGCCTTCTCGCCCCAGAGGAAGGGATCGCCGGAGTCGTGGCGCAGGCCGTCGAAGAGCTTGGCGAAATAGAGGTCGAAGTCGGCGAGGAAGGCGTCCATGCCGACGACGTCGGTGAGGGCGACGCCGAGGTCGCCGCGGTATTCCTGGACCCAGGCCTCGAGCGCGGCGCGCTGGAAGTCGCGCAGGCGCACGTCGAGCGTCTGGAAGGTCTGCAGGTACTCGTGCGCCATCGTGCCGATTGGCACCAGACCGAGGTCGCGCGCGAACAGCACGTCGGACGCGCCTTTGAAGAACTGCGGCACCTCGCGCTTGAGGGTCACCAGCACCTCGCGGTGCCACTCCGACGAGAAGCGCCGACGCACGCCGAAGTCGAAGAACTCGAACGGCGTCGAGCGCCGGGGCTCGCGCTCGAAGGCGCGCAGCTGCTCGATCTTCGCAGCGAGCCTGCGTCGGCCCTCGGCCAGAGCAACCTTTGCGTCGAAGCGGCGAAAGTAGAGCTCGTTGACGATCGCGAGGACGAAGATCTCGAACGCCATCACGTGCACCTGCGGCCCGTTGGCGACGATCTCGAGGCCGACGCCGTCGGCCGCGGCGCGCGCTGTGATGAAGTCGCGCTGGAAATGGAAGATGCGCAGGAAGTCGACGAAGTCGGAGCGGATGAAGCGCAAGCCGCCGAGGTAGGCGAGCTCGTCGGGTTTGAACTGGAGCGCGCAGAGGGCGTCGAGCTCGCGCGCGATGTCGGGCACCAGCTCGGCCAGCGGATACGCCGGCGCGTTGCGGCAGACGAAGGTGTACTCGGCCTGCGTCTGCGGATGGCGATGCAGCATCGCCTGCCACATCGTGAACTTGTACAAGTCCGTGTCGAGCAGGCTGGTGATGACGGGCTGCATCGGCGCTTTCGTCGCTTCGGTGCCCGACGATACAAGAGTCAAATCGGATTGATGATCGAGTTCGGGATCATCTCGCTGTCGTAGACGACGAGCCGGCTCTCGAACTTGAGCCCTTCCGACGTGCGCACGACGGTGTCGAGATAACGGCCGACGTTGAACACCGTGCTCAGCTCGTTGAGCTTGGTGCGAAAGACCGCGTAGTTCGCTTCGCTCGTGATCCGCTCGCCGCTCACGCTTCGAATCAGGGGCGCGCCGACGACGTGGCGCTGGTAGTAGGGGTCGTGGAAGAGCGTCTCGCGGATGCCGTAGACGCGATCCCTCAGCATGCCCTTGCTCTCGAAGGCGAGCGTGGCCAGGGGGAAGCCGCGCTCGTGGTTCTCGCGCGGTACCAGCCGGTAGCTGCAGTCGTCGACGAAGAATTCGGGCCAGAGATTCCAGTCGCCCGAGTCGACGGCGTACGAATACTCGGCATAGAGCTGGACCAGGGCGTGGTACTCGACGAAGTCGATCGCAGGCGCTTCCACGCTAGGCCTCCATGACCTTGCGCCAGTACTCGTACATGCCGCGGATCAGCGTCTCGGTGACCATGTGGTCGGCATCGGCGACATCGCACCCGCCCAGCTCGGCGAGCGTGCGATGGAAGGGCTTCTGCTCGAAGCCCTGCTGGGACAGCTCGATGACCTCGCCGTCGTCGGCCGAGACGAAGCCGGCCGGGCCGAACAGGTTGGCCTGGCGCAGCCGTCGCTGCACCATCTCGTCG
>JAYVVB010000492.1:0-2897 GCA_043787455.1 Rhizobacter sp. | reverse complement strand
GTGCTTGGCGGCTCTTCGGGTCTTTGCCTTTGTCGCCGTACAAAGCCACCAGCAAGGCATCGCCGACCGCTGTCAGCACCTGTTGATGGGCGGGAGCTGTTACCGGCATCGCAGCCGGAAGAATGGCGCCGTGCACGATGTCCTTGGTACGCTCGCCCATCGGCAGGCCCAGGCTTTGCAACGAGAACGGCACTGCTGCTGCAGCCTCGTGGGTGCGCTCACCGGCAAAACGCCAGTGGCGCTTGAGGCTTTGTGACGAGATGCGGGTGCGGGTGCTGCCGCCGAACGGCAAGCGCTTGGCCATGCCGGAGTCGTCGCGGTTGATCAGCGCGGCGGGGTAACTGGCAAGGCTGTGGATCTGGATGAAGCGAGGAAGGGTCATGGGGTGTCGTCCTGGTGAGGTGGGGTCGGGCATGGGAGGGCGCCGGTCGAGCGTGGCTGTTGCGGCTGTTGCGTCTTAGGCACTTGCCGTGGCGGCGTTAGCGCGGATGAAGCCCTGTGCGATCTCCCGGCGTGCGCCTTGTCCGCGTGCTGGCTCAGCGTCGTCCAGACTCAAGACCAGGAGGGCCAGCGGCCACCAGTTGAGCGTGACGCCGGCGGCGGCGAGACGTCGCGCCAGCGCCGGTAACAGGTCGACCAGCAGCGCGGCGTCGGCCTCGATCAACTGGCGCACCCGCGCTTCGCTGAGGCCCAGGTCGGCCAGCCGGGCACCGGTGTCACGCTGATCGTGGTGGGCTCCGCGCACGATCGCCAAGCAGTGCGCGACGAGGGCCCAATGCGGCTGGGCCGGGCTGCTGGCCGGCAGGTCAAGGCCGGCGCCGAGCAGCACCTGCTGGACTTCGAACACGTTGTGCTGACCGTCGCTTACGGGGTTGAAGCGGCGCATCGCTGCCAGCATCCCCATGTTGACGCCGGGCGATGACAGCTGCGCGGCAATCGCGCGCAGCGGGTCACTGGTTGGCGCGGCGAGCGCTCGGCTCACGTCATCAAGCGGGGTGAGCATCGTGCGACTCCGGTGGGGCGTGGGTGGCGGTGGCGGCATCGGCGGGCAGCCCCGTGCCTCCAGTTGCCCTGGTGTGGGCCCGCAAGGGGCCGAACTGTTTGTGCAACCCACCGCGAAATATTTGCCAAGCTCGCACGCTGGCGAACACGCGTGATCGGTCGCGGCTTGGCAGGGCGTCAAGCGCGCGCTCGAAGACAACCATTGCCAGCCGCTCCAGCGTTTGCAGCCACTGGGCCTCAGCCTCCAGGTCGGCCCGCTCGGCGTCCACCGTGGCGAACAGGGTTTCGTAAAACAACTCGTCGACGAGTTGATCGAACTGCTCGGTCCAGCGCTGCACGTACTTGGCAAAGTCGCCGTTCTTCCAGTCCGGGTCGTCGGTGCCGTCAACGAATTGCAGCATCGCGGCGCGCAGCACTTTGCCCTGCATGGTCGACGCCATTTCGATGAAGCTGCCGGCGCGCAAAGCCAGTTCGGTTGGCGCATCGCTGAACTTGCGTAAGGCACGGCGACGCATGGGAATCTCCCGGCGCAGGAGACCATCGGTGCGACCCGAGCCACCCACCAGCACCTGCATCACTAGCACCCCGGCACTGTCGCGGTCGACCTCCGTGCATGGCATGGTGAGCAACGGCAGCTTGAACCGCTTGGCATCAAAGAGGACCGGCGACAGAAGGCGGTAGCCGAACGATCCGGGCATGGCGGTCAAGCCTTTGCCCGTCCCCTCCCTGACGATCGGCAGCCACGGGTCGAGCACAACCCCGTTGCGCAGCTTCGCATCGATTCGGGCTGTCTTGCTGCTGGCGGTGAGCGCCTGCAGCACGTTGTCAGCCAGCCGCAGGCGGACACGCCGGCACACCTCCAGACACAGCGGGTGGACGTTGTCGAGCGACAGCGCGCTGTTGCCCCAGGCCAGCAGCCACAACAAGCGGTGAGGTTGTGCGGCCGCGCCGATGCTAGCCTCCAGCGCGTCTTCCCAAAGCCGGTCAGTACGGGCCAACAACACGCGCAGGTCGCGCACGAATTCGGGGCCTGAGCCGCGCTTAAAGACCATACGGAACTGAGCTCGTGATGCAAAGCCGCCATTCATCCGCATGGTGTTGAAGTTGCCGGCGCCCAAGTAGGCCGAAAAACCTTGCAGCGATACCAGCGCGAACACGACTAGGTCCGCATCGGCCCCTCCGACGCGCGCCATCTTGCCGACCTTCTCGTCGTGGTTCTTGCTGGTGATCAGCAAGTCGATCTCTTGCGCTGAAGCGAGCACGCGCTTGTAGTCAGTCTGCGCGCCTGGCCGACACGGCGATTGCAGGAATGCTGGCTGCTGCCAGTCCTCGACGATCAAGCACCACGGCGCGTCGTCAGGGTGATCGGCCGTCAGGGCACGTAGCAGGCTCTCCCAAGTCGCCACATCGGTAGGCACAGAAATGTCTTTGGTCGACTCCGTAGCTTCGGCCGGCGCTAGCGCCAAGTACGCCAACTGCACCAGAAACGCGTGCCAAGCAGGTTGCTGGTGCGGGCGGAGCACTGGAAAATCGAGCGCATCGCCGTCGGCCAGCCGAGCCAGCAATTGCGGCAGGTTGAGCCGCTCGACCTCACCCGACGAGCCTTGCACCCGGATCAGCGGATCGGTCAAAAGACACAACGCGTTCACTGATCAAATCCAGCCCGCGCGCGCGCAGTGTTAAGTTGGGTCGCAACACCACCAAGCGAGGGCCATCTCCGCCGCAGCGGAGCGTTCCCGAACAAGTAAGCAAGAGACGTGGACACCGGTCTCCTCCATTCAAAAAGACGGTTTGTTGGTACCGGTATTTGTTTTGTTTGTTGTCGCCGGCTTTCATGGTCATTTCAATTGAAAAGAAATGCAACATGGGATCGACCCTTGCGCTGCGCCCCAAGG
>JAYVVB010000491.1:0-5023 GCA_043787455.1 Rhizobacter sp. | reverse complement strand
ACCGGAATACTCGTCGTCAACGTCAATGTCCAGAGCGTGCAGCCGCCCGAGCAGGTGCAGGCGGCGTTCGAGGACACGCTGAAGGCGGGCCAGGACGGCGACCGGCTGAAGAAGGAAGGCCAGGCCTACGCCAGCTCTGAGATTCCGAAGGCGCAGGGCACCTCGGCGCGGCTGCGCCAGGAGGCCGAAGGCTACAAGGCTCGCGTGATCGCCCAGGCCGAGGGCGACGCCGACCGTTTCGCGCGCCAGCTCGTCGAATACCAGAAGGCGCCGCAGGTGACGCGCGACCGGCTCTACATCGACACCATGCGCGAGGTCTACTCCAACATCACCAAGGTCATGATCGACGCACGCAACAACGCCAGCCTGCTCCAGCTCCCGCTCGACCGGCTCCTGCAGCAGGCCGCCGCGAGCACCGCCGCGCCGGCGGCCGGATTGGCGCCGGCTGCGCCGGCCGCCGCCGAGACGACGCCCGCGACCGGCACGGTCGACGTGCGTTCGCGTGAGAACCAGCGCGGTCGCGACCGCGACGGCCGGTGAACGGGAGCGCACGATGAACCGCATCGGATGGCTGGTCGGCGGCATTCTTCTGGTACTGATGCTCGCCTCGTCGACCCTCTTCATCGTCGATCAGCGCCAAGTCGCCGTCGTCTACGAGTTCGGCCAGATCAAGGAAGTGATCCAGGAGCCGGGCCTCAAGTGGAAGCTGCCGCCCCCGTTCCAGAACGTCGCCTTTCTCGACCGCCGCATCCAGACCCTCGATAGTCCCGAGACGCGGCCGATCTTCACGGCCGAGAAGAAAAGCCTGGTGATCGACTGGCTGGTGAAGTGGCGTGTCACCGACCCGCGCCAGTTCATCCGCAACAACGGCGCCGACATGAGGAATCTCGAGGCGCGGCTCTCGCCCATCGTCCATGCGGCGTTTAACGAGGAGGTGACCAAGCGCACCGTCGGCGAGGTTCTGTCGAGCGCTCGCGACAAGGTCATGCAGGACGTGCGCAGCCGCCTCACCGACGACGCCAAGTCCTTCGGCATCGAGATCCTCGACGTCCGCATCAAGCGGGTCGACTTCGTCGGCAACATCACCGACTCGATCTACAGCCGGATGGCCTCGGAGAGGAAGCAGGTCGCCAACCAGCTGCGCGCCACTGGCGCCGCCGAGGGCGAGAAGATCCGCGCCGACGCCGACCGGCAGCGCGAGGTCATCGTCGCCGAGGCGTATCGCGATGCGCAGAAGGTCAAGGGCGACGGCGACGCCAAGGCGTCGGCGATCTTCGCCGAGGCCTTCGGCAAGGATCCGCAGTTTGCGCAGTTCTATCGCAGCCTCGACGCGTACCGGGCGAGCTTTCGCAACAAGTCCGACCTGATGATCCTCGACCCGAACAGCGACTTCTTCAAGTCGATGCGCGGGTCCGGTTCCGCGCCGGCGATATCGTCGAAGAAGTAGCGCCTTGGAGGGTGTCGACGTCGCCCTCGGCGCGGTCGCCCTGATGCTCGTCGCCGAAGGCCTGCTCCCATTCCTCAGCCCCTTGTCGTGGCGGAGGATATTCGAGCGCGCCCTGCAGATGAGCGACGGGCAGATCCGGTTCCTCGGTCTCGTTAGTGTCCTCGCCGGCTTGGCGATGCTCTCGGTGTTCTGGCTCTGAGCCGCCCGCCCGGCGCCGGCACAGCGGCCCCTACAATCTGATTTTTAACAAGCAGCGTTTTTGTATGGCCTCTGCCTGGCTCCTGCCGGAGCACATCGCCGATGTCCTTCCGGCGCGGGCCCGACACATCGAGGCGCTGCGACGCGGACTCCTCGACACCGCGGCCGGTTTCGGCTTCGAGCTCGTGATTCCGCCAATGCTCGAGCACATCGAGTCGCTCCTGTCGGGCACCGGGCACTCGCTCGACCTGCAGACCTTCAAGCTCGTCGATCAGCTCAGCGGCCGCACGCTCGGCCTGCGCGCCGACAGCACGCCGCAGGCGGCGCGGATCGACGCCCACATGCTCAACCGCAACGGCGTCGTCCGCCTGTGCTACTGCGGGCCGGTGCTGCATGCCCGCCCGTCGGGCAGCGGCGGAACGCGCGAGCCGCTGCAGTTCGGCGCCGAGATCTACGGCCACGAGGGCCTGGGCGCCGACCTCGAGATCATCGAGCTCACGCTGGAGTGCCTGCAGGTCGCGGGCATCGGCGACCTCGTCCTCGATCTCGCCGATGCACGCATCGTCCGCGCCGTGCTCGCCGGCGTGCCGGTCGACGGCGAGCGCCTCGATGCCGTCTACGACGCACTCGCGGCCAAGGACGGTGCGGAGATTCGCGCCCTCAGCAAGACGTTCCCCGACGCGGCCCGGCGCGGCCTGGACGCGCTCATCGGTCTCTACGGCGACGAGTCAGTGCTCGGCGAGGCCGCGCGTCTGCTGCCGGATCGTCCGCTCGTCTCGGCCGCGCTCGCCGACCTGCGCCGCCTTGCCGAACACGCACGCCAGGCGCATCCGCAAACACAGGTCAGCTTCGATCTCGCCGACTCGAGCGGCTACGCCTACTACAGCGGCGCGCGCTTCGCGGTCTATGCGCGCGGTGCGAGCGATGCGATAGCGCGCGGCGGCCGTTACGACGAGGTCGGCGCGATCTTCGGCCGCAACCGACCTGCCGTCGGCTTCGGGCTCGACGTCAAGGACCTCGCCTCGCTGTCGGCTGCGCCGCCCGCGCCGGCGGCGGTTCGCGCACCCGGTCGCCAAGACGCCGCGCTGCGCGTCGCCGTGCGCGAGCTGCGCGCGACCGGCGAGGTCGTCGTCGCCGACCTGGACGGCGCCGACGCGGTCGGGTCGAATTCGCCCGCCCGCCGCCTGATCGAATCCGGCGGTCGCTGGGCCGTCGCCGAGCGCTGACCCGTCGCGCTCGCCCACCGCAGATCTCCCCCTCGATGACTTCCGAACTGGAACCTGGAACAGCCACGCCGGCCCGCGGCGGCGGCCGCAACGTCGTCGTCGTCGGCACCCAGTGGGGCGACGAAGGCAAGGGCAAGGTCGTCGACTGGCTCACCGATCAAGCCCAGGCCGTGGTCCGCTTCCAGGGCGGTCACAACGCCGGCCATACGCTCGTCATCGGCGGCGTCAAGACCGCGCTGCAGCTGATTCCTTCGGGAATCATGCGCGCGGGAGTGGCCTGCTTCATCGGCAACGGCGTCGTCGTCGATCCGCAGCATCTGCTCGGCGAGATCCGCCGCCTCGAAGCGATGGGCCTCGACGTGCGCTCGCGGCTCCTGATCAGCGAGTCGTGTCCGCTGATCCTGCCGTTCCACGTCGCCGTCGACAACGCGCGCGAGGCGCTGCGCGAATCCAGCGGCGTCGGCAAGATCGGCACGACGGGCAAGGGCATCGGCCCGGCCTACGAGGACAAGGTCGCGCGCCGGGCGCTGCGGGTGCAGGACCTGAAACATCCAGAGCGCTTCGCGACCAAGCTGCGCGAGTTGCTCGCGCTTCACAACTTCGTGCTCGAAGGGCTGCTCCACGCGAAGACGCTGGCGTTCGAGCCGATCTTCGAGGCGGCGATGCAGGCAGGCGTTGAACTGCGGCCGATGATCGGCGACGTCGGCTATACGATCTACAACGCCTTTCGCTCTGGCGCCAACATCATGTTCGAGGGCGCGCAGGGCACGCTCCTCGACATCGACCACGGCACCTATCCCTACGTGACCTCGAGCAACTGCGTCGCCGGCAACGCGGCGGCCGGCTCGGGCGTCGGGCCGGATCTTCTCCACTACATCCTCGGCATCACCAAGGCCTACACGACGCGCGTCGGCGGCGGGCCATTTCCGACCGAGCTCGCGATCGACGAGCCCGGATCGATCGGCCATCACCTGTCGACCGTGGGCCAGGAGCGCGGCACCGTCACGGGCAGGGCGCGCCGCTGCGGCTGGCTCGACGCCGCGGCGCTGAAGCGCTCGATCATCATCAACGGCGTCTCCGGCCTGTGCATCACCAAGCTCGACGTGCTCGACGGGATCGACGAGATCAAGGTCTGCGTCGGTTACCAGCTTCGCGGCGAGCGCATCGACATCCTGCCGCTCGATGCCGACGACATCGTCGCCTGCGTGCCGATCTACGACAGCTTCCCCGGCTGGTCGGAGAGCACTTTCGGCGCGACGCGATGGGATGCCTTGCCGGTGAACGCGCGGCGCTACCTCGAGCGCGTCGAGAGCTTCATCGGCGCGCCGATCGACATGGTGTCGACCGGCCCCGACCGCGACCACACGATCCTGTTGCGTCATCCGTTCCTGCCCGCGGCCGCGGCGATGGCGCGGCCGGCCACACCCTGATCCTGCCAAGGACGACATGCTCACCGACGACGGCAAACACCTCTACGTCTCCTGGGACGAGTACCACATGCTGATCGAGCGCCTGGCGCTCAAGATCGACGCCTCGGGCTGGCAGTTCGACCAGATCCTCTGTCTCGCGCGCGGCGGCATGCGGCCCGGCGACGTGCTCTCGCGCGTCTTCGACAAGCCGCTCGCGATCATGGCGACAAGCTCGTACAGGGCTGAGGCCGGCACCATCCAGGGTCGGCTCGACCTGGCGAAATACATCACCCTGCCGCGCGGCGAACTCGCCGGCCGCGTCCTGCTGATCGACGATCTGTCGGACTCCGGCGTCACGCTGCGCGCCGTCGTCGATCGCCTGCGCGGCATGCCGTCGATCAGCGAGCTGCGCTCGGCGGTGATCTGGACCAAGGGCGTCTCGTCGTACACGCCCGACTACTACGTCGAGATGCTGGCCACGAGCCCGTGGATCCATCAGCCTTTCGAGGAGTACGACGACCTCAGGCCCGCAGGGCTGGCGAAGAAGTTCGCCATCTGATGTTGGCACCCTCGCTTCCGGCCGCGCCGGAATGCAAAAAGCCCGCCGAAGCGGGCTCCCCTACCAATAGCGTCATCACAAGCTTTTGGTGCCCAGGAAGGGACTCGAACCCCCACGGAGTTACCCGCTAGTACCTGAAACTAGTGCGTCTACCAATTCCGCCACCTGGGCATCTCAGGCAACC
>JAYVVB010000490.1:0-2800 GCA_043787455.1 Rhizobacter sp. | reverse complement strand
CTCGGGGGTCTGTTCCTTCTTCCAGAACGGCGCCTGGGTCTTCAGGTAGTCCATCAGGAACTCGCAGGCGAGGAAGGCCTGGCCGCGGTGCGCCGAAGTCACGGCGACCATCATGATCTGGTCGAGCGGCTGCAACAGGCCGACGCGGTGGATCACGCGCGCGCCACGGATGCCGAAGCGTCGCACCGCAGCGTCGATCATCGTCTCGATGGCGCGCTCGGTCATGCCGGGGTAGTGCTCGAGTTCCATCGCGCTCACGCCGAGGCCGTCGTTGCGGTCGCGCACGGTGCCGATGAATGCGGCGACGGCGCCGACGCTGGCGTCGGCGGCACGAAGCGCCGCGACCTCGCGACCGAGGTCGAAGTCTTCGGTCTGCACGGTGACACGGGCGGAGTCAGTGGCCATGTCAGCCTCCGGTCACGGGCGGGAAGAACGCGAGTTCGGCATCGTTCTCGATCACCGTGGGGTCGCTGCACAGTACCTGATTCAACGCGCAGCGCAGCGCCCTGCCTCGCGCCAGCACCTCGGCGTGGCGGCCGCCGCGCGCAATGAGCGCGTCGCGCACCGCGCCCACCGTCGAGCCCGGCGACACGTCGATGGTTTCGCCAGATCCAAGCGCCTCGCGGATCGACGCGAAGTAACGCAGCGAGAGCTTCATGACAGCAGTTCCGAGAACGGGATGAACGCGACCAGATCGCCGGCGCGGATCGCTCGGCCGGGTGGATTGTCGATCAGGCCGTCGGCCCACACGGCCGACGTGAGCACACCCGAACTCTGGTTCGCGAACAGGTCGAGCCCGCCTTTCGCATTGCGCCTCACCCGCAGGAACTCGCGGCGTTTGTCGGCGCGCGGCCAGTCGAAGTCGGCGCGCATCGGGGAGCTGCGTGGCGTGGCATCCGGCGAACCGAGCAGGCGCAACAAGACCGGCCGTACCAACAACAGGAAGGTCACGAAACTCGACACCGGGTTGCCCGGCAGGCCGATGATGAAGGCGGCCGTGCCATCGCCGCGGTTCACCTCGCCGAACGCCAGCGGCTTGCCAGGCTTGATGGCGATCTGCCACAGGTCGATGCGACCTTCGGCCTGCACGGCCGGGCGCAAGTGGTCTTCTTCGCCGACCGACACGCCGCCCGAAGTGACGATCAGGTCGTGCCCTTCGGCCGCGCCACGCAAGGCGTCGCGGGTGGCGTCGAGACGGTCGGGCACGATGCCGAGGTCGGTGCAGTCGCAGCCCAGCGCCTCGATCAGCGCGCGCAATGTGTAGCGGTTCGAGTTGTAGATGGCGCCCGGCTTGAGTGGCTCGCCGGGCATCACGAGTTCGTCACCGGTCGAGAACAAGGCGACCCGCGGTCGGCGCATCACGCTCAGCTCGGCCGCGCCGACCGCCGCCGCCAGGCCCAGCGCCTGCGGCGTGAGGCGGGTGCCGGCCGCGAGCACCACGGCGCCCTGTTTGACGTCTTCGCCACGCCGGCGCACCCACTGGCCAGCGGTCGGCACCGTGTTGACCACGACGCTGTCGCCGCGCGCCTCGCACTCTTCCTGCATGACGACAGCGTCGGCGCCTTCGGGCACCTGAGCGCCGGTGAAGATGCGCGCTGCCGTGCCCGGCCGAAGCGCGGTGCCCACAACGCCCGCCGGGATGCGCTGGCTCACCGGCAACACCGTGCCGACTGAGGGCACATCGGCCGCGCGCATGGCGTAGCCGTCCATCGCGCTGTTGTCGGCGGGTGGGACGTCGAGCGCCGAGCACACGTCGGCAGCCAGCACGCAGCCGAGCGCGTCGAAGGTCGAGACGTTCTGCGCGTCAGCCGAGGGCAGCGGCCGGGCGGCGGCCAGCAGCCGGCCGCGTGCCTCGTCCAGCGTCAGCATCGGCGGCCGTGGTGGCGGCGTGGCGTGGGGTGTATTCATAGCGCTCGGCAGTGCTCATCAGAAAAGCGGCCACACGGTCGGCATCGCCCAGGGCGAGCACCGGCAGCGTGGTGAGCACAGGCAGGTGCTCGGGAACGTCGGTGCACACGGCGACGACATGCGCGTCGAGCGGATACAGCGCCGGCTTGCCGTTGGCCGCGCGCCAGACCTCGATCTTCGGCACAGCCGCATGCTTGAATCCTTCGACCAGCACCCAGTCGCAATCGGCCAGCTCGGCGATGAGCTCATGCACCGTGGGCTCCGCCTCGACTTCGTACTCGCGCAGTTTCGCGAGCCGCCGGTTCGAGGCGATCACCACCTCGAAGGCGCCCGCCTTGCGGTGGCGCCACGAGTCCTTGCCCTCGTGGTCGATGTCGAAGTCGTGGTGCGCGTGCTTGACAACCGACACGCGCTGCCCGGCCTGCGCGAGCCGCTGCGTCAGTTGCTCCACCAGCGTGGTCTTGCCGGAGCCCGAGTAGCCGCAAAAGACCACGACTTTCATCACGCGTGCTGCTCGATGAAGCGCTTCACCGCCAGCACATCCGGCGCCATCACCGTGAAGCGCTTGGGCAGCGATTCGATGCCCTGCATCGCGGCGGGGCGGTCGGGCAGGCGGCCGATGGCCTCCTGGATGGTCTCAGCGAACTTGGCGGGCAGCGCGGTCTCGAGAACGATCATCGGCACGCCGGGCTCCACATGCTCGCGCGCGACCTTCAGGCCATCGGCGGTGTGCGTGTCGATGATGGTCGCGAAGCGCTCGAAGCAGCCGCGGATCGTGGCCACGCGGTCGGCGTGCGTGCTGGTGCCCGAGACGATGCCGTAGCCGGGGATGCGCGAGAACTCTGCATCGGTGACCGTGAACGAACCCGTGCGCTCGACCTCGTTCTTGAAC
>JAYVVB010000489.1:0-4544 GCA_043787455.1 Rhizobacter sp. | reverse complement strand
TCGCCGAAGAACTGGTGGAACATCCGCCCGACCGGGCTCTTCAGGAACGCCACGCCACCCGAATGGCCGGGACAGTGCCAGGAGTACGACCCGTCCTGCGCGTAGTTGATCAGCGCCTTGAAGAACGGCGGCGCCACGCCGTCGAGATAGCTGCGCGCTTCGCGGATGATGTGCCGGGCGACGAACTCCGGCGTGTCCTCGAACATGTGGATGAAGCCGTGCAGCTCGCGCAGGATGTCATTGGGCAGGTGCTGCGACGTGCGCGTCTCGCCGTACAGGTAGATCGGCACCTCGGAGTTCTTGAAGCGCACCTCGCTGATGAACTTGCGCAGGTTGAGCACCGCCGGGTCGAGATCGGGGCCTTCGGTGAACTCCTCGTCGTCGATCGACAGGATGAACGCGCTGGCACGGCTTTGCTGCTGCGCGAACTGCGACAGGTCGCCGTAGCTCGTCGTGCCGAGGACCTCGAATCCCTCTTTCTCGATCGCCGCGGCGAGCGCGCGGATACCGAGTCCCGAGGCGTTCTCGGAGCGATAGTCCTCGTCGATGATGACGATCGGAAATTGGAAGCGGAGCATCGGCGGGCCTCGGGCGGGCGGCTTCGGAAAGCGCGCAGTGTAGGGCCGCGAGACGCTCGCCCGAAGGTCGGCGCCGACGATTCCCGACGTCGCGCCGGCCTACACTCGCGCCATGCCGACACCGCGGAGACATCAATGAACCTGTCGGCGGCGAGCCTCTGGTGGATCGCTGCCGGCGCCGCGGTCGCGGCCGAGCTCGGTACCGGCACGTTCTACCTGCTGATGATCGCCCTCGGCCTCGCCGCCGGCGCGATCGCGGCGCATCTAGGCCTGGTCGAGCCCGGCCAGTTCCTGGTCGCGGCGATCGTCGGCGGCGGCGCGACGGGGCTCTGGTACTGGCGCCGGCTTTCGCAGCGCGGCCCGAAGTTGCCGACGGCGAGCGACCGCGACGTGAACCTCGACATCGGCGAGCGCGTCCACGTCCCGCACTGGGCGAGCGATCGCACGGCACGCGTCCAGTACCGCGGCTCGACCTGGCAGGCGCGGCTGCAGCCCAGCGCCGTGCAGGCATCCGGCGATCACGTCGTCGCTGCGGTCGAAGGCAACTGGCTCGTGCTCGCGCCCGCGAGCTTCGAGCGCTAACCAAGGAAGCACATGGAACCGTCTTTCCCGATGGGAGTGGCCATCGTGATCGCCGTAATCGCGGCGATCTTCATCTCTAAGACCTTCAAGATCGTGCCGCAGCAGCACGCCTGGGTCGTCGAGCGGCTCGGCAAGTACGACCGCACGCTCGCGCCCGGCCTCGAGTTCGTTTGGCCCTTCCTCGAACGCGTCGCCTACAAGCACTCGCTCAAGGAGGTGCCGCTCGACGTGCCCAGCCAGGTCTGCATCACGCGCGACAACACCCAGCTCCAAGTCGACGGGATCATCTACTTCCAGGTGACCGACCCGATGCGGGCGAGCTACGGCTCGAGTAACTACATCGCCGCGATCACCCAGCTCGCCCAGACGCTGCTGCGCTCGGTGATCGGCAAGATGGAGCTCGACCGCACGTTCGAGGAGCGCGATCACATCAACCTGTCGGTCGTCGCGGCGCTCGACGAGGCGGCGACCAACTGGGGCGTCAAGGTCCTGCGCTACGAGATCAAGGACCTGACGCCTCCCGCCGCGATCCTGCACTCCATGCAGGCGCAGATCACGGCCGAGCGCGAGAAGCGCGCGCTGATCGCGGCTTCGGAAGGCAGGAAGCAGGAGCAGATCAACATCGCCACCGGCGAGCGCGAGGCCTACATCGCCCGCTCCGAAGGGCAACGCCAGGCAGAGATCAACAAGGCCCAGGGCGAGGCTGCGGCGATCGTCGCCGTCGCCGAAGCGACCGCCGACGCGATCCGCAAGGTCGCCGAGGCGATCCGCCAGCCCGGCGGCGAGCAGGCGGTGCAGCTCAAGGTCGCGCAGCAGGCGGTCGAAGCATTCGCGCAGCTCGCGCAGAAGAACAACACCATGATCGTCCCCGCGAACCTGAGCGAAGTCTCCGGACTGATCGGCACCGCCATGGCGCTGATGAAGAGCCCGGCGGTGCGACCGGGCGACCTCAGGGCGCCAGGACCACGTCCCGGCGAAGCGCCGCGCTGACCCTCCGCTAAGATCACCGTCCACCGGAGAGGTGGATGAGCGGTTTAAGTCGCACGCCTGGAAAGCGTGTGGGGGCTAAACACCCCCCGCGGGTTCGAATCCCGCTCTCTCCGCCAGACATCTCTTCCTGCCCCTCCCGCCTTCCTCGATTTCATTCGGCGGCAAAGCTGACTGTTCCGGCACGCTGAAGGCGCTCACCCCATGCCGGCGGTTTCCCTGACGACCGGCTCGGCCGAGCCGAACGAATCGGCCTGAAGTGCGCCGGCTTCTGCGCGCCCCCCGTCTTGCGTCCTTGAGCCGGATTGCGAGCGACCTGCGCTGCCAGACGCCCTTCGGGAGCGACTCCGACCCAGCGCCGTTCTACCGACCGTCTATCGACAAAGCTAACCCTCGCTTCATTGACAAGGATCAAGCCTCGGCGGCAGAGCGGCAGCAATAGTCGTCAGCACCAACCGGTGTCATTACATGAGGAGCCCTGATGATCGTGCAGAACGTCGCATTCGCCAGACGATTCGCCCCGGCCGTTGCGGTCGCCGCACTTGGACTCGCGGCCGGCGTCGCCCAAGCCGTGCCCTCGTATGCGCGCCAGACGGGGCAGGCTTGCGTTGCCTGTCACGTGAGCTTTCCCGAGCTCACACCTTACGGACGCTGGTTCAAGCTCTCCGGATACACGATCGGCGTTCGCCAGGCCATTCCGGTCGCGGCGATGGCGCAAGTCGGCATCACCTCGATCAAGAACAACGACGACGGCACCGGAACGGGGACTGACGTGACGGCCCGCAATCACCGGCCCGTGCTCAACGGCGCGAGCCTGTTCCTGGCCGGCAAGGCGACCGACAACCTCGGAGGTTTCGTTCAGTACACGTTCTCCGAGAACTACAGCACCGACGGGACGAAGGTCGGGCACAGCGGCATCGACAACACCGATCTGCGCTGGGTCGGCCGCATCGGGAGCGAGAGCGACGACGTCGTCAAGCTGCTGTACGGCCTGACGCTGCACAACAACCCGACGGCGCAGGACGCCTGGAACAGCACGCCAGCGTTCGGCTTCCCATTCACGGCATCGCCGACTGCCGTCGGCCCGACTGCCGGAACGCTGATCGAAGGCGGACTCGCCCAGCAGGTTGCCGGCCTGGGCGTTTACGGCTTCTATGACCGGACCTGGTACGGCGAGGTCACCGCGTATCGCACCGCCGATGGCGTGTTCTCGCTGTTGCGCCACGGCCAGGACATCGGCACCTCCGGGGGAGTGTCGCGGTTGCAGGGCTACAACCCGTATCTACGCGTGGCCTACAACAAGGAATGGGGCGCCCAGTCGCTGATGCTCGGCGCCTTCGGCACGCGCGTAAACCGCTACTTCGACAACCTGGATCCGAATAGCGGCACCGACCGCTTCACCGACCGCGGCATCGACGCGCAGTACCAGTACATCTCGAACCCGCATACCTTCACGGCGCAGGCCCGCTACGTCAAGGAGCGTCAGGATTGGCGCACCAGCTTTGCCCAGGGTGTGACGTCGAACGCGAGCGACACGCTGGACACGACGCAACTCAAGGCAACCTACTACTACGAACATCAATACGGAGTCACGCTCAGCCCGTTCTGGTCGAGGGGCAGTGCCGACGCTTCGCTTTATCCGAGCGGGGCCGTCACGGGCAGCGGCAACGGCAAGCCCGACAGCCGCGGCTACCGCGTCGAGCTCGACTACCTGCCGCTGCAGGGCGTTCGACTGATGCTGCAGTACACGGGCTATACGAGATTCAACGGCGGCGGCAGCGGCTACGACGGGGTGACGGCGCGAAGTCCACGCGACAACAACACCGTCTTCTTCAACGTATGGTTCGCCTACTGAACCGGAGAGCGCGAATGACTAAGCTATTCCTGAGGATTGTCGCGCCAGCGATGCTGGTGGGCGTGGCGCTCGTGGTCGCAAGCGCCGCCGCTGCGCAGGACAAGGCGCTCTCCAGCGATCCTGCAGCGCAGAAGGTCGCCGCTTCCATCTGCTCGTCGTGCCACGGGGCGACGGGAGTCAGCACGTCGCCGCTCTTTCCGCGCCTGGCCGGGCAGCAGGAGCAATACCTGGCCGCCCAGCTGAAGGCTTTCAAGGCCAAGACGCGCGGCGAGGCCGACGCGCACGACTACATGTGGGGCATGGCTACGTTGCTCGACGATTCGGTCATCGCCGGTCTCGCGCGTTACTACTCGGTGCAGAAACCCGGGCCGGGCATCGCCGGAAACGCGGCGCTGATCGCCCGCGGCAAGATCCTGTACGAGAAGGGAGACCCGGCGCACAACGTCGTCGCGTGCGGGACTTGCCATGGCGACCAGGCCGAGGGGACTTCGATCTTCCCGAGACTCGCCGGCCAGCACGCGCCCTACGTGCTGCGCCAGCTC
>JAYVVB010000488.1:0-7682 GCA_043787455.1 Rhizobacter sp. | reverse complement strand
GCGACGCGCCAGGTCATCCGCAACGCGCTCGCCGTCCTCGGCGTGAGCGCGCCGGAACGAATGAACAGAGAGACAGAGACGGCATGAAAGCATTCCGATCGGCCGCCCGACAGCGCGGCGGCTTCTTCATCGGCCTGGTCGTCGGGCTGCTCATCGGCCTCGCCGGCGCGCTCGGCGTCGCCCTCTACGTGACCAAGGCGCCGATCCCGTTCATCAACAAGGTGCCCTCGCGCACGCCCGCGCAGGATGCCGCCGAGACCGAGCGCAACCGCAACTGGGACCCGAACAGCGCCCTCGCAGGTCGCAATCCCGCCCCCGGCGCCGCGTCCGCGGCCGGCGCGGACGCCAGCATGGCTGCGACTCGTCCGACGCTCAGCGCACCGACCGTCATCGACCCGGTCCTGCCTCCGCCCGCCGATGCCGCACGCCCGCCTCGCGCGGCGACGAGCGCACCGGCGGCTCAGACTGCTGCGCCGCGAGCATCGCAGGTGACGACCTCGACCGGCACGGCGGCGGGTTCGCCGTTCATGTACTTCGTGCAAGCGGGCGCCTACTCTCGCAGCGAAGACGCGGAGCAGCAGCGGGCCAAGCTCGCCATGCTCGGTGTCGAGAGCCGCCTGACCGAGCGTGAGCAGGGCGGCCGGATGGTCTACCGGGTCCGGGTCGGCCCCTTCGACCGTCGTGAAGACGCCGAGAGCGCGAAGGAAAAGCTCGGCGTCTCCGGCGTCGATGCGGCGCTGGTCGCGGTCCAGAAGTAACTCACGCCGCGACCGATCCGATGCCTTCGGATCCGGCCCGCCCGCCGCGCTGGCGCCCTACAGTTCGGGCCATGGATCCAACCCGACGCGAGCTGACTCTGGGCATGGTCGCCCTCGGGCTCGCTGGCGTCTTGTCGCCCCGCCCGGCCTCGGCGCAGTTGGCTCCGGTCGAGGGGACACACTACCTGCGCCTTTCTTCGCCCGTTCCGACGGCGGGGCCGCCCGGCAAGATCGAGGTGATCGAGTTCTTTTGGTACGAGTGTCCGCACTGCAACGCCTTCGAGCCCGCGCTCGACGCCTGGGCAAAGCGGCTCCCGGACGACGCGGCCTTCCGCCGCGTGCCGGTGTGGTTCCGCGAGGAGCCCTTCGGCCCGCAGCAGCAGCTCTTCTATTCGCTCGACGCGCTCGGGCTCGTCCCGGCGTTGCACCGCAAGGTCTTTCACCTGATCCACGACGATCACGTCCGCCTGCGCACGGCCGAGGACATCTCCGCCTTCGCGCTCACCAACGACCTCGATCCGGTCAAGTTCATGACCGTCTACAACTCGCCCGCGGTTCGGTCGCGGGCGCAGCAGGCGCGACAGATCGCCACCGCCTACGGAGTCGACGGCGTTCCGTCGATGGGCGTGCATGGGCGTTATTTCACCAACGGCACGCTGGCCAACGGCGGCGTCGCGGGCGGAGCGAACGAACGCATGCTCGCGGTCGTCGACGCCTTGCTGATCCAGGTGCGCCAGGGCTCTCGGGGCTGATCGAATCTGCCGCCAATGGCAGCGGATTCGGCACCCGGACGCTCCCGATGCATGATCGCCGGGATAGAATGGCCTGCAAGTTTCATGCCGATATGGCGTTTGCATCGCTCTACCGAACCCGTTCCGTGTCTCTCGCCCTGCCCCGAACCCTGACCCTGATCCTGGCCGCGCTGCTCTCCGCCGGCGGGACGGGAACGGTGCGCGCCGAGAAGTCCGATCGCTTCAAGCCGCTCAACGTCGAGGCCGACCTGCCGGGCAAGATCGACCTGCTGAACCAGTTCGTCGTCTTCAACGGCAACGTCGTCGTGACCAAGGGATCGATGGTCATCCGGGCGGCCCGGATCGAGGTCCGCGAGCTGCCCGACGGCTACCACTCGGCGGTCGCCTTCGGCTCGCCCGGACAGCACGCCACCTTCCGGCAAAGACGCGACGTCGCCGACGAGTACATCGCCGGCGACGCCGAGCGGCTCGAGTACGACGGCAAGTCCGACGTCATCCGCTTCGTCAACAACGCTTCGGTGAAGCGCCTGCGGGGCAGCGAGACCAGCGACGAGATCTCCGGCAACCTTGTCACCTACGACAGCAGCACCGAGGTCTTCAGCGTCAGCGGCGGCGCGACGCCGACGGCGACGAACCCGGGCGGACGCGTCCGCGCCGTCCTCACGCCCAAGGAGGGCAGCGCCGCCGCCGCGGAAGCGGCGCGCGCGGCGAGCGCAGTGTCCCCGCCGTCGCTGCGCACCGCGCCGACGCTCGGGGAAGGACGATGACGCCGGCCGGCGCCGGTGCCGCAGCGCATCGACTCGAAGCGCACGGCCTGCGCAAGTCGTACGGCTCGCGCCTCGTCGTCGACGGCGTTCGCCTCAGCGTGAAGAGCGGCGAGGTGGTCGGCCTGCTCGGACCGAACGGCGCCGGCAAGACGACGAGCTTCTACATGATCGTCGGCCTCGTTCGCGCCGACGGCGGCGAGATCACGATCGAGGGTCGGCGCGTCGAGCGCATGCCGATTCACCAGCGCTCGCGCCTGGGCCTTTCGTACCTGCCGCAGGAGCCGTCGATCTTTCGCAAGCTCAACGTCGAGGACAACGTCCGTGCCGTGCTCGAGCTGCAGGTCGGCAGCGACGGCAGACCGCTCAAGACGGCGGCGATCGACGGGCTGCTCGACGGCCTGTTGCGCGACCTGTCGATCGACAAGCTCCGCCTTTCGCCGGCGCCCGCGCTCTCGGGCGGCGAGCGGCGCCGCGTCGAGATCGCGCGCGCCCTGGCGACCCAGCCCCGCTTCATCCTCCTCGACGAGCCCTTCGCCGGCATCGACCCGATCGCGGTGATCGAGATCCAGCGGATCATCGGTTTCCTGAAGGAGCGCGGCATCGGTGTCCTGATCACCGACCACAACGTGCGCGAGACGCTCGGCATCTGCGACCGCGCCTACATCATCAGCGAAGGACGTGTGCTTGCGGAGGGCACGCCGAGCGAGATCGTCGCCAACGCCGACGTCCGCAAGGTCTATCTCGGCGAACACTTCAGGATGTGATGATGAAGCCCGATGGCGCCTCGTCGCCTCGCGCCTGCCCAACGCCATGAAGCAGACGCTGCAGGTCCGCCTCTCCCAACATCTGGCGCTCACGCCCCAGCTGCAGCAGTCGATCCGTCTGCTGCAGCTGTCGACGCTCGAGCTGCACCAGGAAGTCGAGCAGATGCTCGAGCAGAACCCCTTTCTCGAGGCGGAAGAGGAGTCGGCGCCGGCGTTCGAGCCGCTGGTCGAGCGCCTGTCGAGCGCCGAACGCGCCGGCGAGCGCGAGTCGGAGCGCGCCGCTGAGCCCGGCGGCGACAGCGTCGAGGCGGCCGAGCCCGCGGCCATCGACGGCACCGAGTTCGCAACCGCCGATCGCGACGACTGGGAGAACGGCACCGAGCGCGAGGACTTCGACGGCATCCGCGAGACGCCGGGCAAGTCGCGCACCAACAACGACTTCGACGAGCCCGACGACAGCGACCGTGACTCCGCCGCGCAGAGCCTGCAGGATCACCTGCGCGACCAGCTCGCCGGCATGCGCCTCGCGCCGGCCGATGGCGCGGCCGTGCTGGTGCTGATCGACTCGCTCGACGACGACGGCTACCTGCCCGACGCGCTCGAGGAGATCGCGGCGCGGCTGGTCGAAGGCGGCATGGCTCTCGAAGACGAAGCCGACAGCGACGACGACGTCGCGCCGCTCCTCGCCCATCTGCGTTGCGCCTTGCGCTACCTGCAGAGCATGGAGCCCACGGGCGTCGGCGCGCGCGATCTCGCCGAGTGCCTGATCCTGCAGCTGCGAGCGCTCGAGCGCTCGGAAGCGCAGGCGATCGCGATCATCGTCTGCCGAGGCCACTTGACGCTGCTCGCCCGCCGCGACCTGAAGAAGCTCATGGCCGTGACCGGCGCCGACGAGACGCTGCTGCGCGAGGCGCAGGCGCTCATCGTCGCCCTCGAGCCGAAACCGGCGCGGCCGTTCGCGCGCGCCGAGGCGAACATCGTCATCCCCGACGTGATCGTGCAGAAGTCGGGGCGCGGCTGGAAGGTGCAGCTCAATCCCGACGTGATGCCCAAGCTGCGCATCAACGACCTCTATGCCAGCGCGATCCGCCAGCACCGCAGCACCGGCGCGCTCAACGGCGCCGGGCCGGGCCTCAACTCGCGCCTGCAGGAGGCGCGCTGGTTCGTGAAGAACATCCTGCAGCGCTTCGACACGATCCAGCGCGTGTCGCAGGCCATCGTCGAGCGCCAGAAGAGCTTCTTCACGCACGGTGCGATCGCGATGAAGCCGCTCGTGCTGCGCGAGATCGCCGACGAGCTAGGCCTGCACGAGTCGACGATCTCGCGCGTGACCACGGCCAAGTACATGTCGACGCCGTTCGGCACCTTCGAGCTCAAGTACTTCTTCGGCTCCTCGCTCGGCACCGACGCCGGCGGCACCGCATCGAGCACCGCGGTGCGGGCGCTGATCCGCCAGATCGTCGCTGCCGAGGATCCCGCCAAGCCGCTCTCCGACAGCCAGATCTCGCAGATGCTCGAAGAGCAAGGGATCCACGTCGCGCGGCGCACGGTCGCGAAGTACCGCGAGGCGCTGAAGATCGCGCCGACGCAGTTGCGCAAGGCGATGTAGTCGCTTCGCCGCGCGAAGCCTCGTCCCCCGTCATGCCGTTGCCGCTGTTCCTGCCTTGCGCCGCGGGCGTCGAAGCGCTGCTCGAAGCCGAGGTCCGCGCGCTCCTGCCCGAAAGGCCGCTTCGCGTCGTGCGCGGCGGCGTGGCCCTCGCCGGCGAGCCGCGCGAGGTGATGCTGCTCAACCTCGAGAGCCGGCTCGCGCAACGCGTGCTGATCGAGGTCGCAGAGGGGCCTTACCGCGACGAGACGGACCTCTTCACGCTCGCGCACGAGGTCGCGTGGTCGGACTGGATCACGCCCAGCCAGACCCTGCGCGTCGACACGACGGCGCAGCGCAGCCCGCTCAAGAGCCTCAACTTCGCGGCGCTACGCGTGAAGGACGCCGTGTGCGACCGGATGCGCGATGAGCACGGCGAGCGGCCGAACGTCGACACCGTGCGGCCCGATCTCCAGATCGTCCTCCACGTCGGCGCCGAGCGTGCCGCGATCTACGTCGACAGCTCGGGCGAGTCGCTGTTCAAGCGCGGCTGGCGCGAGGACAAGGGCGATGCGCCGCTCAAGGAGACGCTCGCCGCGGCGATGCTCGCAGCGGCGGGCTGGCGCGGCACGGCCGACAGGGGCGGCGCGCTGCACGACCCGTGCTGCGGCTCGGGCACGATCGCGATCGAAGCAGCGCAGATCGCGATGGGCCTCGCGCCCGGGCGCCTGCGCCGATTCGCGTTCGAGCGCCTGCTCCCCTTCGCCAACGTCGAGCAACGCGCCGATCTGCAGCGCCTGAAGTCGAAGGCCGCCGCGCGCGTGCGTCCGGCGGCGGTGCCGATCTTCGCGAGCGACGTCTCGTTCCGCATGGTGGACTTCGCGCGCCGCAACGCCGAACGCGCCGGCGTCGCGAGCGCGATCGTCTTCAACGGCGGCGACGCGCTCGAACGGTCGGCGCCGACATTGCCCGACGACATGCCGGGCACGCTGATGGTCAATCCGCCGTATGGCGAGCGGATCGAGGTCGGCGGCAAGGCCGGCGTCGGCCGCGCGACCGGCGACGACGCACCGACCAGCGATCGCGATGCCCCCGCCGATTTCTTCGCCCGCCTCGCTTCGCACTGGAAGCACGCGTACACCGGCCACCCGGCCGGCTGGACCGCCTGGATCCTGAGCCCCGACATGCGCCTGCCGAGCGTGATGCGGCTGAAGGAAAACCGGCGCGTGCCGATGTGGAACGGGCCGATCGAGTGCCGGCTGTTCCGCTTCGACCTCGTCGCCGGCTCGGCGCGCGGCGCGACGAAACCGGTCGCGCGCTGAGCCTTCAGCGCAGCGCCGTCGTCGTCCGAACGCCGAGCCACGCGAGCAGCGCGAGCGGCGCCGTGTCGGCGCGCAGGACGCGCGGACCGAGACCGACACGAACGAAGCCGCGCGCGACGGCGGCGCTTTCCTCGCCATCGCTCAAGCCGCCTTCCGGGCCGCTCAGGACGAGCACGGATTCGGGCCGCGCCGCTGCGTCGCAGCGCAGGGCCGATGCGGCGGCGATCGCCGCCGGATCGAAGCTGAGGATGATCCTGCGCCCAGCGCCGGCCGCGGCCTCGCTCGCGAGCCACGACGCGAACGATCGCACCGCCAGCACGTCGGTGACGCGAGCGCGTCCGCATTGCTCGCTCGCGGCCGCGGCGACGGCGTTCCAGTGGCGCTGCTTGGCCTCGGCGCGATCGGCCGAGAGGCGCAGCACTGACCGCTCGCAGACGAGCGGCTGGATCGCGGTCGCGCCGAGCTCGCCGGCCTTCTCGACGAGCGCATCCATCCGGTCGTTGGCGGGGACGCCGAGCGCCAGCGTCACTGTGCAGGAGAGCTCGCGGTCGACGGCCTCGGCGGCGCCGATGCGCACGTCGACGGCGTTCCGGCCGATGCGCACGATCTGCGCCGACCAGTCGAAGCCGTCGCCGCCGTTGAAGAGCTGGATCGTCTGTCCGGGTTGAAGGCGCAGCACCTGGACGTGACGCGCGGCATCGGCCGGCAACGCCACGATCGCGTCGGCGACGAAGGACTGGGGCAAGAAGATGCGCGGCATCGGCAACGGGGATCGCGAGGATGCCTCAGCCGGGCGCCTGATGGAACCAGGCCGTCAGGCGATCGAGCTCGCGGCGCGCCATGCGACGCATTTCCGGGCCGTTGCGCCAGAACGCCGATCTTCGCGGGGCGATCAAGACGCGAGCGCGTATCGCGCGCCACCAGCCGATGCCGCGCACGAACCAGGCGAACTGCATCAGTTGCGTCTCGACCAGGACGAACGGGCGGCCGACAAAGGCCGTGCCGATCACCTTCGCCGGGACGATGACGATGATGCCGAACGTCGCGTGCCGGTTGCCGAGGAGCCAGAGCGCGCCGAGCTTGACCGGCACGAGCAGGATCGACGGCACGACGAAGAGAGCCAGGGCGACGCGCGGCGACGTGCGGCAGATCGCCGCTTCGAGGGCGGCGAGCGGCGGCCAGCGGGCGATCCACGCGGCGAAGGCGGTGAGCGGACGCCAGCCCCATTCCTCGAAGAAGAGGATGGCCGCGGCCAAGGCGAGCAGAACGCCGCGGACCAACCGCCACGCGCTGCCGAGGACGCCTCGGAGGCGCCGTTCACCCGTTGCCGGCGAGCGGGGCTCAACCGCCGTAAAGCGTCCTTCGCACTTCGAGGGCCGCGGCCTCGCCCTTGCGGTCGCGAATCTGCTCGATCACGCGCCGCGCGACGTCGCGCAACTCCTCGATCGTCGAGGCCTTGTCGACCGCAAGCGTCAGCGTGAAGCCGCGCAGGCCGAGCTGGCTCGAGATGATCTGCGTGAGCGCGGCCGTGAACTCGCTGTAGTCGAGCGCCTTGGTCTCGAGCGGCAGGGGCACCGTCGGTCGGTTTGAATCGGCGTGGCTCGCGCGCGCCGCATTGACCGTCACCGCGCCCGCGGCCGGGGCGATGAGGTCGAGCTTGCGCAGCTCCTGGAAGTCGTCGGCGCCGATGCCCGCCAGGTTGGCGAGCAGCATCTCCTCGGACTTGATGCCGTC
>JAYVVB010000487.1:0-2607 GCA_043787455.1 Rhizobacter sp. | reverse complement strand
GAGCTGGCGCGGGCCTTGTGCACCGAGCCCAAGCTCATCCTCCTCGACGAACCCTCGTCCGGGCTCAACGTCGAGGAGACCGACGACATGGCCTTCTGGATCGACGACATGACCGACGAGCTCGGCATCACGGTGCTGATGGTCGAGCACGACATGGCGCTCGTCTCGAAGGTCTCGGATCGCGTCCTGGCGATGAACCAGGGCGAAATGCTCGCCCTCGGAACGCCGGCCGAGGTGCAGCGCGATCCGGGCGTGATCGAGGCCTACCTCGGTGTCGCCGACGACCTCTCCTCGCTGCGCCGGCCGAGCGGCGTCGCCGTCGTGTCATGAGCCTGCTGAAGCTGCAGAACATCGAGAGCTCGTACGGGCCGATCCGTGCGATCCGCGGCGTGAGCCTGGCGGTCGAGCGCGGCCGGATCGGCACAGTCCTCGGCGCCAACGGCGCCGGCAAGACGACGATCCTGAAGACGATCTCGGGGATCATCGATCCGAGGAAAGGCTCGGTCGAGTTCGACGGCGCCGACATCACGGCCGAGGATCCGGCGGTCGTCGTCCAGCGCGGCCTGAGCCATGTGCCCGAAGGCCGCGAGGTGTTCCCGTTGCTCTCGGTCCACGACAACCTGCAGATGGGCGCCTACACGCGCAGCGATCGCGACGGCGTCGGCCGCGACATGGAGATGGTGTCTTCGTATTTCCCGATCCTGAAGGAGCGTGCGCGTCAGGACGCGGGCCTGCTCTCGGGCGGCCAGCAGCAGATGCTCAGCATCTCGCGCGCGCTGATGGCGGCGCCGCAGATGATCCTGCTCGACGAGCCGAGCCTCGGTCTCTCGCCGCGGCTGACGCGCGAGATCTTCGAGATCGTCGTGCGCATAAACCGCGAGCGCGGCACGACGCTGCTCGTCGTCGAGCAGAACGCGCAGATGGCGCTCAACGTCGCCGACTACGGCTACGTCCTCGAAAACGGCCGCATCGTCATGGAAGACACGTGCGAGCGGCTGCGCGAGAAGGACGACATCAAGGAGTTCTACCTCGGCCTGAAGGAAGCCGGCGCGCGCGGCGAGAGGCGCTGGAAGAAGAAGAAGACCTGGCGCTGACGACGAAGGAACCGCTGCCATGAACCTTTGGGACACCCACCGCCTGCAACCGCGCGCCGACATCGTGTGCGCCGGAGAGACCGTGCCCGCCGTGTTCTGGAACGGTGCGGCGCAGCGCGCCGGGCGCGTCCTGATGCGCGAGAAGAAGCTCGGCCTCTGGCGCGAGTGGACCTGGTCGCGCACGGCCGAGGTGGTGCGTGAGATCGGCGACGGCCTGCTCGGGCTCGGTTTCGCGCCCGGCGAGTGCGCGTCGATCCTCGCCAACACCGTCGTCGACTGGGTCCTCGCCGACCTCGCCGTGCTCTCGTGCGGCGGCGTCTCGAACGGCATCTATCCGACCGACGCACCGGCGCAGGTCGAGTACCTCTGCTTCGATTCGCGCACCAAGATCCTGTTCGTCGAGGACGACGAGCAGCTCGACAAGGCGCTCGAGGTGCGCGAGCGGCTGCCGTTGCTGGAGACGATCGTCGTCTTCGACACCGAAGGCCTGCGCGACTTCAGTGACGAGCGCGTGATGTCGCTCGACGCGCTGCGCGAGCTGGGCCGCATCCATGCGAAGACCCATCCGCGCGAGCTCGACGAGCGCGCCGCCTACTGCCGTCCGAAGGACCTGGCGATCTTTGTCTACACCTCGGGCACGACCGGCAAGCCCAAGGGCGCGATGCACTCGCACCACGGCATCGTCCACACGATCCGTGGCTACAACCTCATCATCGCCCAGGACGAGAACGACGAGCGGATGTGCTTCCTGCCGCTGTGCCACATCGCCGAGCGGCTCGGCGGCGAGTACTTCGCGATCTACACCGGCTCTGTCCTGAACTTCGTCGAGAACCCGGATACCGTGCCCGAGAACGTGCGCGAGATCGCGCCCACGGTGTTCACCGCCGTGCCGCGGATCTGGGAGAAGTTCTATTCGAGCGTGACGATCGCGCTGCGCGAATCGGGGCGGGCGCAGCAACTCGCGTACGCATGGGCGATCGGCGTCGGCCAGCGCGTCGCGGACTGCGTCCTCGCGGGCCGACCCGTCGGCACCTTGATGCGGCTGCGCTTCGCGATTGCGCGCCGGCTCGCGCTCGACAACGTCCGCAAGATGATCGGCATCCATCGCGCGCGCTTGCTCGTCACCGGCGCGGCGCCGATCTCACCCGACCTCGTCAAGTGGTATCTCGCCCTCGGCGTGCCGATGATCGAGGTCTGGGGCATGACCGAGAGCTGCGGCGCGGCGACGTGCATTCCGGCCGGGCGGATCAAGCCCGGCATGATCGGCCCGGCTTGCCCCTACAACGAGGTGCGGCTCGACCCGGAGACTCGGGAGCTCCTGATCCGCGGCGACAACGTCTTCATGGGCTACCTCAACCAGCCGGGGAAAACCGCCGAGACGATCGATAGCGAAGGCTGGCTGCACACGGGCGACGTCGGCACGGTCGACGGCGACGGGTATTTCCGGATCACCGATCGGATGAAGGACATCATCATCACGGCCGGCGGCAAGAACATCACGCCGAGCGAGCTG
>JAYVVB010000486.1:0-10066 GCA_043787455.1 Rhizobacter sp. | reverse complement strand
GCGCCGATCGCGCGGTGCGTCCGGTGCGGTACGCCGGCGTCGGTGAGGATCGCGACCGCGGCCGACATCGCCGCGTCGGCGCGGTCGTGGAGCCAGCCTTCCCGGTCGCTGCGGCTGACGAAGCGCGCCGCGTGGCGCGACAGTCGCGGCTGCACGTTCAACAGGTGCATATGCAGCTCGCGATGGCGCCGGTATTCGACGATCGCGTGACGGACCGCATTCAGCGCGTTGCGCGAGCCATCGACGGGGACGAGGATGTTCAGCACGGGAGTCTCTCCTTCGAGCGGCGACGCGAGCCGGGTGCGGATTCGCGATGCGAGGCGTCGGTGGCTCTTGACGAAGGCCGCGCCGAGAACGATCGGAATCGCCAGGTACGAGAGCGCGCCGACGAGCGGCATCGCCTCGATCCAGGGCTTGAGCAACTGCTCGCCGTGGATCATCTTCACCGCGGTCCAGACGAGGACGCCGGCACCGAGGTAGACCACGCCCGGATAGCGATCGACCACCTTGAGCACGAGCGTACTGCCCCAGACGACGATCGGCACGCTGATGACCAGGCCGGCGACGACGAGCAGGTAGCTGCCGTGCGCGGCACCGGCGACCGCGAGGACGTTGTCGAGGCCCATCACCGCATCGGCGATGACGATCGTCCGCATCGCGCTCCAGAAGGTCGCCGGCGCGGGGTCGTGACGGTCGCCCGCGTCGCTGTCGGGCATGAGCAGCCGGTAGGCGATCCAGACGAGCAGCAAGCCGCCGGCGATGAGGAGGCCCGGGACCTGGAGGAGCCAGACGACGAGCACGGTCATCAGGCTGCGCACGCCGATCGCGCCGACTGCTCCCCAGACGATCGCGCGCTTCTGCAATGCTGGAGGCAGGCTGCGCGCCGCCAGGGCGATGACGATGGCGTTGTCGCCGGCGAGGACGACGTCGATGACGACGATCGCCAGCAAGGCGGAGAGGAAGGTAGCGGAATCCATCGGTCGATTCTGCGAGGCAGCGCGCTGGCGAGATTCGCGATTCGCGATGCATCGCGAATCGTGATCGATCCGGTCCGGCGCAACGCCGCAGTCCCGCGACAGGGGCTTTCACCGCCTGTCAGAATATTGTTAGGTGCGGTCCTCGGACAGCACCTGCAAAGCGGGAGTAGCTCGCGCCCCGGCTCGCCGGGACGTCCGATTCGTCGTCAGCACGGGCCGCAAGGCCCCGGCCTTCGGGTGCCTTCGGGCATGAGCGAGACCTTTGCCCTTCCCTCCATCAGGAATGGCAATGACGACTCCGCTGGCCCCCATCCCGTTGCGACGCTACCTGCGTCACGGCACCCTGCTCCAGCTCGCCGCGTTCGAAGCGGTGGTCCGGCTCGGCAGCGCGACCCGCGCCGCGGACGCGCTCTGCGTCGCGCAGCCGACGATCTCGGGCCAACTGAAGAAGCTCGGCGACGCCCTCGGCGTTCGCCTGTTCGATCTGCGAGGCAAGCGCCTGGTGCCGACCGAGGCGGCGCTCGCCCTCCTCGAAACGACTCACGAAGTCTCCGCCGCGTTCGCGCGCTGCGAGGAAGCGCTCGGCGTCTACCGCGCGGACGGCTCGACGGCCGGCGACGGCCGAGCCTGAGGCCACCGCGCCGGCAACGACGTCTGGCAGTGGCGGGACGGCGTCATCCAAATTGATGACATATGCGGCCCCATCACCGTTCCGAGGGGCGCCGACACGCTACGGCCGACCTACGCTAGCGGCCATGAAAGATCCCTGGCCGCTCCTCATCGCCGCGCTGTCGGGCCAGCGCACGACCATCCCGTCGACCTGGCCGGTGCGAACCGTCCATCGCCTCGACAGCTACGCTTCTGCGGCACGCGCCGCGCAGCAGCTGCAGCGGTCGCTTCAGCGGGAATCGCCCTGGTCGCTCGCGCGCTAGGACGGGCTTCGTGTAGGGCGTGCCGACGCTATGTCGCGTTCAGCTTGAACGCGATCATCGCCCGCAGCTTGTTCGGCAGCACCGGCTTGATGAGCAGGTGGAAGTCGTGCTCGAGGGCTTCCTTGTCGTGACCCGTCATGCTGCTGCCGGTGACGACGATCGCTGGTAGCGGGATGCCGAAACGCTTGCGCAGCGCCGTGATCGCGCCGACACCGGTCTCGCCGTGGCCGAGACGGTAGTCGGCGATGATCAGCGAGGGCCTGGTCTGCGCCGGGTCCTGCGCGTCGGCCCAAGCCTGTGCCGCGGCCCCGCTGGCGAGCGAGACGATGCGCGCGCCCCAGCCGGTGAGCAGCACCTCGAGCCCCTCGCGCACCGCCGGCTCGTCCTCGACGATGACGATGAGCCGACCATCGAGCGTGATGTCGATCGGGCCCTTGCCGCCGAATGCGCGTTTCACTGAGCGCGGCCCCTTGCCCGGTGGCAGTTCGAGCGTGAAGACGGTGCCGTGGTCGCTCTCCGAGCGGAGCATGACTGGCGCGGCCATGAGCGCGCCCAGGCGCTTGACGATCGCCAGGCCCAGGCCGAGGCCCTTCTTCTGCTCGACGGCGACCGCGGCCGTGCCGGCGCCCTGCACCTGATAGAACTCCTCGAAGACGCGAACGCGCTCTTCTGCCGGAATGCCGGGGCCGGTGTCCCACACCTGCACCAGCAGCTTGCCCTCGCGACTGCGACAGCTGACCAGCACCGAGCCGTCGCTCGTGTAGCGGATCGCGTTCGAGACCAGGTTGCGAACGATGCGCTCGACCAGGAGGGGGTCGGCAAAGGCGACGTGCCGGCCGCCGCGGATACGAAGGCTCAGGCCCTTCTCGAACGCCGCCGGCTCGAAGTGCAGGCGGATCTTCCTGAAGATCTCGGCGAGCTCGAAGTTGTCGGGGTTGACGTCGACGCCGCCGCTGTCGATGCGGGTGATGTCGAGCAGCTCGGAGAACAGGCCCTCGAGCGCGTCGACCGATTCGTTGATGCTGTTGACGAGCTGCGCCACCTCGGGCTCGTGCGTGCGCGCCCGAAGCGCCTCGGCGAACAGGCCCATCGCGTGCAGCGGCTGGCGCAGGTCGTGGCTTGCCGCGGTGAAGAACTGGGTCTTCGCCCGGTTCGCGATCTCGGCCTCCTGGCGCGCCGCTTCGGCCACCGCCTTCTCGGCCCGCAGCTGCACGGCGAGGCCTTCGGTCCGAAGCTTCAGGCCGACGACGCGTTCGAACGACTGGGCGTAGTTGCGACCGAGGAGGAGCGTCATCGCCATCGCGACCGCCATCACGAGCGCGATCTGCCAGCCGAATGTCGGGTCGTGCAGCGCGACTCGCGTGATCGCCGGCGCGAACACGAGGAGCACGAAGAACACGAAGAGGCGGTACTGCGGCGCGAGGATCGGCACGCAGGCAACGCAGAAGGTATAGACGACGATCACGAGGGCGAGCTGGTGCAGGCCGCCGCCGAACGGCCAGAAAAGCCACGCCGCCGCGCCCCAGAGCGCGCCGCCGGCGAGCACGCCGACGTGCCAGGTGCGCAGGCGCGCGGCCAGACCGGCGACGGCCTGTGGCTCGGAGCGCATGAAGCGCAGGGCGAGCCAGAGGCGCGCGAACCAGACGAGCGCGAAGGCTCCGCCCCAGACCGCGCGCATCGTCAGCGGCGCGACGCCGGCGTAGATGAGCTCGATGACGATCGCGCCGATCGCATGGCCGGCGAGCGAGGTGCGGTTGAACGCAAAGGTGCCGCGGACGTGGTCGCGCAGCAGCAGGTAGTTGTCGACCGGCGCGTCGCGGCTCAGCCGCGTCGGCCCGGCGGCGCCGCCCGCGCCGGCGACGACGGCGCTCAATGCGCCGGACGCGAGAGCCACGGCGCAATGGCGCCCTGGCCCGACATCTGGCTCACGGCGAGGACGGCCTGGGTGCGCGAGTTGACGTTGAGGGCGCGCAGCACGGCGGCGACGTGATCCTTCACGGTCTCGACCGAGAGGTTGAGCTCGCGCGCGATCAACTTGTTCGACTGGCCGCGGAGCAAGAGGCCGAGCACGTCGAGCTGGCGCGGCGTGAGCTTGACCGACGCGAGCGCGTTCGGCCGCAGGCTGCCGAGGCCGCCCGGCTGGCCGTGCGCCGCGAGGTGCGGCATGCCCTCGCAGGGCGCGCCGGCGTCGTCGGCCCCCATGGTCATCGGTGGCAAGTAGATGCCGCCCGACATCACGACCTGGAGCGCTTCGGTGAGAGTCTCGTTGCTCGCCCGCTTGGGCACGAAGCCCATGGCACCGAGATCGATGGCGCGGATCACGTCGGCGCTATGGTCCGACGCCGACACCACGACCACCGGGATCGCCGGCCAGCCGTTGCGCAACTCGACCAGGAGCTCGAAGCCGTCGGCGTCGCCGAGGCGCAGGTCGAGCAGGACGAGATCGAAGTTCGGGTCGGCGGCCAGCGCCTCGCGCGCGGTGCGCGCACCCGCCACGCCGACCACCGAGACGTGCGTGCCGATGCCCTGGATCACGCCTTGCAGCGCCGTCAGGATCAGCGGGTGATCGTCGATCAGCAGGACCTTCATGGCATCGGGCTCATGTGTATCGGCGGCCCACGGACTCGGCGATGCAGACCGGCTTGTCGCTGCCCTCGCGCTCCATCCGGACCCCGTAGGTGAGTTGCGCGCCGCCTTCGAGCGGGTCGAACTTCACCAGCGTGAAGTGGCCGCGAAGGCGACTGCCGCTCGGCACCGGCGCGGGAAAGCGGACCTTGTTCAAGCCGTAGTTGACGCCCATGCGCGTGTCGCGCACCTCGATCGCGCTGGCCGCCATCTCGGGCAGGAGCGAGAGCGTGAGGAAGCCGTGGGCGATGGTCGTGCCGAACGGGCCGGCCTTGGCGCGGACCGGATCGACGTGGATCCATTGATGATCGCCGGTCGCGTCGGCGAAGAGCCCGATGCGCTCCTGCGTCACCTCGATCCAGTCGCTGACGGCCGCCTCGCCGCCGACCTCGTGCTGCAGCTCTGCGAGCGTCGCATAGGATTTCATTCAGTTGACCCAGATGGTGATCGGCTCCCACTGCTCGCGATCGGCCTGGAAGCGAGTCGAGGCGACGTCCCAGAGCGTGAGGCCGTGGGCGGCGAGATGGACATAGTTCTGCGTGTCGCGCAGGAAGCCGATCAGCGGCACGCTGACGCCCTGCAGGAAGGTGCGCAGCTGATCGGTCGAGATCGTGCCTTCGCGCGTGCGCATGCCGACGACGCCGATCTGCGTCCTGGCGTTGCGCCGGTTGGCGAGCAGGCCGGTGATGAAATCGTGCGTCGCGTGGATGTCGAAGATGCTCGGCTGGAGCGGGATCAGCACCTTGTCGGCGAGTTTCATCACCTCGTCGAGGCGCTTGCCGTGCAGGCCCGCGGGCGTGTCGAGGACGATGTGGGTCGTTCCTTTCGGCGGCCGGACGATCTCGCCGTGAGTGACCTCCCACGACGCGATCTTTGGCAGGCCGGCGGGCCGGAGGCCGAGCCAGGTCTTCGACGATTGCTGGCGATCGACGTCGCCGAGCATGACCGCATGGCCGCGCGAAGCGAGATAGCCGGCGAGGTTGGTCGACAGCGTCGTCTTGCCCACGCCTCCCTTGGGGTTGGCGACCACGATCACCGGCATGCAGCCCTCCGTCCTCGTTTTGCGGGTATGTTAGCGGCGCCCGGCGCCCGCGCCATCCCGACTCACCAGCGGACTTGTTCTCATGGTTTCATCCCATCCGACCGTTGCGGCAGAGCCGCCTCCACCGGCCGCCGAGATCCTGGTCCTCGTCGCCCATCCCGAGCTCGAGCAATCGCGCGCCAACAGCCGCTTGCTGAAGACGGCGCGAACGCTGCAGGCCGAGAGCGCGCTCGGCAGGATCGAGGTGCGTGACCTCTACGCGCTCTATCCGGACTACCTCGTCGACGTTCCGCTCGAGCAGTCCTTGCTCGCCGCGGCAAAGCTCGTCGTCTGGCAGCAGCCGATCCACTGGTACGGCATGCCGCCTTTGCTCAAGCTCTGGGTCGACGACGTGCTCACCTTCGGCTGGGCCTACGGTCCGGGTGGCATGGCGCTGCGTGGCAAGGACCTCTGGCTCGTCGCCAGCACCGGCGGACCCGAGGACTCGTACCGGCCCGACAGCTACAACCGCTATTTCTTCGACGCCTTTCTGCCGCCTTACGAGCAGACGGCGGCGCTTTGCGGCATGCGCTTCCTGCCGCCGCTGATCCTGCACGGCGCGCACAAGGCGAGCGACGCCGAGCTCACGGCGCACGCGCAGACCTACGCGAAACGCCTCGGCGACTACCCGAACTGGCCCGAGATCGCGCTCGTCGAGGACTGCGTCGCATGCGAGGTGCCGAGCAATGCGCGGCCGGTCGACAAGGTCATGGAAACCGCCTGAGGCCCGTCAGCGCCATGGAACACTCGTCCTGGCTCACCGGCAGCCTCGTCTATCTTGCCGCGGCGGTGCTCGCGGTGCCGATCGCGCGCTTCCTCGGCCTCGGCTCGATCATCGGCTACCTCGGCGCGGGCATCCTCATCGGCCCGTGGGGCCTCAAGCTCGTGACTCGTCCGGAAGACATGCTGCAGATCGCCGAGTTCGGCGTCGTGCTCATGCTCTTTCTCGTCGGCCTCGAGCTCGAGCCGCAGCGCCTCTGGTCGCTCCGCAAGTCCATCTTCGGCTGGGGCAACGTGCAGCTCTTCGGCTCGGCGCTGCTGCTCGCCGGCGTCGCGCTCGCGTGCGGCGTCGACTGGCGCTTGGGCGTAGTCGCGGCGATCGGCCTGGCGATGTCGTCGACAGCGATCGGCCTGGGCGTCCTCGCCGAGCGCAACATCATGGCGACGACCTCGGGCGAGGCGATCCTCAGTGTCTCGCTGCTGCAGGACATCGCCGCGATCCCGATCCTCGCGCTCCTGCCGTTCCTCGCCGTCACGGCCGCCGAAGGCACGGACGGCGGCGCATGGCTCGGCGCGGCCAAGGCAATCGGCACGATCGCCGCGATCATCCTCGGCGGCCGGCTGCTGTTGCGCCCGGCCCTGCGCTGGATCGCCAAGAGCGACACACCCGAGATCTTCACCGCGGCATCGCTGCTCCTCGTCGTCGCGACCGCGTCGCTGATGAACGCGGTGGGTTTGTCGATGGCGCTCGGCGCCTTCCTCGCCGGCGTCCTCCTCGCCGAGAGCGAATACCGGCGCGAGCTCGAGACCGACATCGAGCCGTTCAAGGGATTGTTTCTGGGCCTTTTCTTCATCGCCGTCGGCATGAGCATCGACTTCGAGGTCGTGCTCGCGCAGCCCTTCCTGATCGGCGCCGTCGTCCTCGGCTTCCTGATGCTCAAGGTGGCAGCGCTCTGGGGCATGGCGAGGCTGATGCCGATCCCGCAACTCGAGCGGCCGGTCTTCGTCATCCTGCTCGCGCAAGGCGGCGAGTTCGGCTTTGTCGTCTTCCAGACCGCGGCCCAGGCCGGCGTGATCACGGCCCCCGTGTCGTCGTTCCTGATCGCCTCGGTCGCGATCTCGATGCTGCTGACGCCGCTCCTCCTCGTCGCCGCCGACCGCTGGTGGATCCCGTTCCTCGCTGGCGGCAGGAAGCCCACGGCCGAGCTTGAGTTGAAGGAGCCGCAGCACGCGCCGGTGATCATCGCCGGCTTCGGCCGCTACGGGCAGATCGTCGGCCGCATGCTCTTTGCCAACGGCGTGACGCCGACCGTGCTCGACCACGACGCCGAGGCGATCGAGGCGCTGCGCAAGTTCGGCTGGCGCGTCTTCTACGGCGACGCGACCCGGCTCGACCTGATGCGCACTGCCGGCGCCGCCGGCGCGCGGATCATCGTCGTCGCGATCGACGACGTCGAGCAGAGCGTCGAATGCGCCAAGATGATCCGCGCCAACTTCCCCGACGCGACCGTCGTCGCCCGCGCGCGCAACGTGCAGCACTACTACGAGCTCCACGAGCTCGGCGTGACGCTGATCGAGCGCGAGACGCTCGACTCGGCGCTGATGAGCGCCAGGAGCGTCCTCGAGCAGCTCGGCTGGCAGCCGCACCAGGCGAGAAACCTGGCGCTGCGCTTTCGGCGCCACAACGTCGCCCAGCTCGCGGCGATCGCGCCGCACAGGAAGGACGAGGCCCGCCTCATCGCCGCCGCCAAGCAAGGGCGCCAGCAGCTCGAGGAGCTGTTCGCGATCGAACGCCAGCAGGCGGCCGAGCGTCAGGCGCGTGCGGGATGGAGCGAGACTGCCGAACCTTGAACGTACGCGGGTGCGCATCCGCTTCCATCCGCAAGCCTCACCGACGTGGCCATGACGACCTTGTACCGGATCAGCGCGACTTTGGTCGGCTGATCAGGCCGAAAGCACCGCATTCCAAACAGCCGGCGCGGTGGCCTCGTTGAGACGCGCCGCGAGGTCGAACTGTCCTTTGCGGATTCGGTGCGTGAGTTCGATGCCGGCGATGGTGATAGTCGCGTTCTTGAATCGCTGGAAGCCGAGCATGACGTTCACCCTCGACTTGATGTTCCGGTGGTCTCGCTCGATCAGGTTGTTCAAGTATTTCAACGAACGCAGCGTTCTGGGTGCAGCGGTACGAGCCGGAGTTCGTCAAAGGCACCCAGCGCGTGGTGCTCGTGTGCGACAGCAACAGGCCTCGCTCGGCCATCAAAGTGGCGGCCCTCGAACAGTTCATCCAAACTCGAGAACTTGGCCATCTCACTGCCTTCAGCCCATGGGAGCGCCACAGGATGGAGGGTCAGGCGAATTGCACCAGAGCCAAAGCTTCCGCCTACTGGCGCGCGAGCACGACGCACACGTCGTGACGGAAAGTTCGACCCCGGTATTCGCGATTGCATCGGCGAAGTCAGGGGAATGGTCTTGTCCTGTGGCGAAACCGGCGACGCCAGCGCGACCTGGGCTGACGCACATCAAGGGAAACACTCATTGCGTCGTTTACCTTCGGATGCGCACCACAAACGGTCTTCTGCTCGCCCCTACCCATGACCCCAATCAACCTCTCTGCCGTGCCTTTGGCCGTCTTCTGTCTGCTTTGTTTGGCCGCCGTTCCAGCAGTTGCCCAAGTGCAGAGCGATCCCGGTGGTAGCTACTCGGGTGGCGCTGTTGGCTGGTTGCACGCCGGCGAGATGGACCATGGCGCCGTCAACGAGGCGTTGCAAGGACAAGGGCTTGCGGTTCGCACGACCGGCGCCGACGTTAGTGACACCGGCTGGAAACTGTTTGCCGGCCATCGCTTCGATCGCCACTGGGCCATCGAGGGTGGCTACACATTTCTGGGCCGCTACAGCTTCCAAGGGCAGGTAATCGCCGACCCAGGCACCGTGCAGGCCAGCTTTCGGGCCGATGACTGGAACGTATCGGCGGTCGGCATATTGCCGTTGGGAGAACGTTTTGAAATCTTCGCGAAAGCCGGCTGGGGGTACTGGCGAACCAGACTGGAGACGTCGGGCACTTTCAGCGGGCGCGGTGCACAGCCGGTCAATGCCAGAGGCGCCGGGCCCATCGCCGGTCTGGGCGCACGTCTTCGATTCACGGATTCACTCAGCGCACGTCTCGAATTCGAGCGCTTCTTTCATGTCGGCGATACCGCCCGCTCCGGACGTTCGGACATCGACTTCGGCTCGCTCGGCTTGCAATACGGCTTTTGATTGACCCGGGACACATCATGAATCGATCCTTGTCGCTGCTCAACAGGCTTCTCGCTGCGGTGTCGATGACGACACTATTGTTATCGGCAGGCACGCCGCTCGCTGCAACGGTCAGCATGCCGACCTCGCACGGCAACCGCGACTTCGACAGCGCTGCATTCGCATTCGCGACATTGGCCGGGCCGAGTGGAGAGTTCGGCTGCTTCACTGCAGGCATGCTGTCGGCTTGCAGCCAGGCCGCACTGCAAATCGCCGCTCTGGGCCCCGACCTGACGACGGGCTTGACGCTCGGTCTGGCCGGTGAGGTGACGCTGGGGGTTCACACGATCGGCTCGAGCTTGGCGATCTGGGAGGCAGGCAATTCCACTCTCGCAGGCGACGTCAGCAACTCGTTGCTGTCCGTGCACACCGCCGCGGGATGGACCCCGTTGAAAAGCTTCGGCTCAGGGAATATGGCTCCAGTGCTGGGCGATA
>JAYVVB010000485.1:0-2789 GCA_043787455.1 Rhizobacter sp. | reverse complement strand
GATCGCCGGCCGGCGCAGCGCCGTCGTCGACGACGTGATGACCACCGGCAGCACGGTCGCCGAGATCGCGCGCGTGCTGAAGCAGGCTGGGGCCGAGCATGTCGACGTGTGGGTACTCGCGCGCACGCCTCGGCCGGGCGACATCTGAGCGACGGGCGCAGTCGACAGCCATGTTCAACATCGTCCTCGTGACGCCGGAGATCCCGCCCAACACCGGCAACGTCATCCGCCTCGCAGCCAACACCGGCTGCCGCCTGCATCTCATCGAGCCGCTCGGCTTCGCGATGACCGATCCGCTGCTGCGCCGCGCCGGCCTCGACTATCACGAGTACGTCGACGTTCTACGTCATGCGTCGTGGCCCGTCTTTCTCGCAGCCGAGCGACCGGCGGCCGAACATTTGTATGCGTTCACGACGCGGGCGCGCCGCTCGTTCGTCGAGGCGCGATTCGCCGTCGGCGACTGGCTCGTCTTCGGCGCCGAAACCTCGGGCCTGCCGCCGGCCCTGCTCACGACCGTGGCCGACGAACAGACGCTGCGCCTGCCCATGCGGGCCGGCCAGCGCAGCCTCAATCTCTCGAACGCCGTCGCCGTCGCCGTCTTCGAGGCGTGGCGGCAGAACAGCTTCGCCGGAGCGGTCGAGGCAGCCGAAGGCTGACGCGGCCCGCGGGTCCTAGAGCGATTCGGAGCGTGCCTCGCGGCGCATGAGCTGCGCGAGCGCCTGCTCGGGCGCGAGCCGTCCTTCGAGCACCTGCACGACCGCCGCGACGATCGGCATCTCGATGCCCGCGGCCTCGGCGCGCCGCAGCACCATCGGCGCGCTGCGCACGCCCTCGGCGACGTGGCCGAGCGCGGCGAGGATGTCGCCGAGGGCGCGGCCGCGCGCCAGCTCGAGACCGACGCTGCGGTTGCGCGAGAGATCGCCGGTCGTGGTGAGGACGAGGTCGCCGAGGCCCGACAAGCCCATGAAGGTCGCGGCTTCGGCGCCGAGGGCGAGACCGAGGCGCGTCATCTCGGCCAGGCCACGAGTCACGAGCGCGGCGCGCGCGTTGAGACCGAGCGCCATGCCGTCGGCGATGCCGGTGGCGATCGCGAGCACGTTCTTGACCGCGCCGCCGACCTCGACGCCGACCGGATCGGCCGACGTGTAGACGCGCAGCGCACCCGCGTGGAAGGCGGCGACTGCGGCCGCGCGCACGCCCCTGTCGACGCTCGCCGCGACCAGCGCCGTCGGCTGGCCGCGCGCGACCTCGATCGCGAAGCTCGGCCCCGACAGCACGCCGACGCGGGCGTGCGGACTCGCGATGCGCGCGATCTCGTGGCCGAGGAGCGCGGTCTCGTCCTGGAAGCCCTTGCACAGCCAGAGCACCGACGCATCGAGGCCCGCAGGCAAGCGGCGCAGCATCGGTTCGAGGCCGGCCATGGGCGTCGCGATGACCACCATGCCGCCCTCGGCATGACGGAGCGCGGCGTCGAGATCGGCGCCGACCTCGAGCGATCGGGGCAGCGCGATTGCCGGCAGGTAGCGCTCGTTGCGCCGCGACGAAAGCAGCTCCGTCGCGTGGCCGGGATCACGGCTCCACAACCACGTCGGGTGCGAAGCGGATGCATGCACGGCCAGGGCCGTGCCCCAAGCACCCGCGCCGAGGACCGTGAGGTTCATCGTCGTGGCGCGGCCGTGGGTTGTCTCGGCGCGGGCACGCGCGCCGCAAGCGTCAGTTCAGGGTGCCGACGGCGCCCGAACCGTTGGCCGCGGCGCTGCCGGACTGGGCCTGCACCTGCGCCTGCTGCGATTCGTACATCGCCTGGAAATTCACTTCGGACAGGACTACAGGCGGAAAGCCGGCGCGCGTGCAGACGTCGGAGACGATCGCGCGTAGATAGGGATAGACGATGCCCGGGCAGGCGATGCCGAGGATTGCCTGGAGCTGTTCCTGCGGGATGTTGCGGATCTCGAAGATGCCGCCCTGCTTCGCTTCGACCAGGAACAGAGTCTTGTCGTTGATCCTGGTCGTGACCGTGGCCATCACCGTCACCTCGTAGATGCCGTCGCTGATCGGATCGGCGCCGAGCGTGAGGTTGATCTCGACCTGCGGCTGGCCCTGCTCGAGCAGGATCTGCGGTGAGTTCGGCTGCTCGAGCGACAGATCCTTCAGGTACATGCGCTGAATCTGGAACATCGGGGCGTTGGTGGTGGTGTCGTCGGCCATGCGGGACTCTCGAGGAAATGGGGTTGGTCGCCGCTTGGCAGCGAAGGTCGGCCGCGAGAGCGGCGGGGGACGGGGATTACGATTATCGCGTGCCGGCCAGGAGCGGCTCGAGCTCGCCGCGCCGGTCGAGCGCGACGAGATCGTCGCAGCCGCCGACATGGGTGTCGCCGATGAAAATCTGCGGCACCGTCCAGCGCCGGGTGATCCGGATCATGGTCTCGCGCTCGTCGGGCGCCTCGTCGACGCGGATCTCGTCGATCGACTCGACACCGCGCTGCTTGAGGAGCGCCTTGGCGCGAATGCAGAACGGGCAGGCGCCGATGCTGTACATCTTGACCACTTGCATCGCTGGCTTCCTAGACCGTCTTTTCGGTGGGCAGGTTGGCGGCGCGCCAGGCGGCGAGGCCGCCGGCGAGCGCCTGCGTGTTCTCGAAGCCGAGCTTCTTCAGGATTGCGACGGCGCGACCCGCGCGCGACCCGGTTGGGCAGACGACGACGAGCGGCAATGCCTTGTTCTTCGGCAGGTCGCGCGAAGTCTCGAGGCCGCCCATCGGCACGCTCTTCGCGCCGACTGCGTGACC
>JAYVVB010000484.1:0-3471 GCA_043787455.1 Rhizobacter sp. | reverse complement strand
TCCTCCTCCTTGCGAAATCGCACCTGGGTCGCGATGTCGGGGCGGGCGATGCCGAAGGTGCCGCTCTCGCCGCAGCAGCGATCGCTCTTCTTCACGTTCTCGCCGACGAGCGCCTTCACCGTCTGCAAGGGCTCGCGCAGCTTCATCGGGCTGTGGCACGGGTCGTGGAAGAGGTAGCCCGGCGCGGCCGCGTCCGGGCCGCCGGCGCCGCCGAGCGTGATACCTTTCTCGAGCAGGAACTCGTGGATGTCGATGATCCTGGAGCCCGGGAAGATCTCCTCGAACTTGTAGCCCTGGAGCTGGTCGTAGCACGTGCCGCAGCTTACGACGACGGTCTTGATGTCGAGGTAGTTGAGCGTGTTGGCGACGCGATGGAAGAGCACCCGGTTGTCGGTGATGATCTTCTCGGCCTTGTCGAAGTCGCCCGAGCCGCGCTGCGGGTAGCCGCAGCAGAGATACCCAGGCGGCAGCACGGTCTGCACGCCGGCTTGCCAGAGCATCGCCTGCGTCGCCAGGCCGACCTGCGAGAACAAACGCTCCGAGCCGCAGCCCGGGAAGTAGAAGACCGCCTCGGTGTCGGCGTTCGTCGTCTTCGGGTCGCGGATGATCGGCACGTAGGCCTTGTCCTCGATGTCGAGGAGCGCGCGCGCCGTCTTCTTCGGCAGGTTGCCGGGCATCTTCTTGTTGATGAAGTGGATCACCTGCTCCTTGATCGGAGCCTTGCCGTGCGTCGACTTCGGCGCTGCCGTCTGCGCGTTGGCGAGGCCGCGCAGCAGGTTGTTCGCCGAGCGCTGCGCCTTGAAGCCGATGTCGACCATCGCCGTGCGCATGACCTTGATGGTCTCGGGGCTCGTGGCGTTGAGGAAGAACATCGCGGCCTTGCTCGCCGGCTTGAAGCTGCGCTGCCCCATCTTGCGAAGCAGGTTCCTCATGTTCATGGACACGTCGCCGAAGTCGATGTCGACCGGGCACGGCGCGAGGCACTTGTGGCACACGGTGCAGTGGTCGGCGACGTCCTCGAACTCCTCCCAGTGGCGCAGCGACACGCCGCGGCGGGTCTGCTCTTCGTAGAGGAAGGCCTCGACCAGGAGCGAGGTCGCAAGGATCTTGTCGCGCGGGCTGTAGAGCAGGTTGGCGCGCGGCACGTGGGTCGTGCACACCGGCTTGCACTTGCCGCAGCGCAGGCAGTCCTTGATCGAGGTCGCGATCTCGCCGATGTCGCTCTGCTGCATGATCAGCGACTCGTGCCCCATGAGGCCGAAGCTCGGCGTGTAGGCGTTTGTGAGATCCGACCTGAGCGTGCCCGCGCCGAAGCCCGAACCCCGCAGCAGCTTGCCCTGGTTGAAGCGGCCCTCCGGATCGACGCGCTGCTTGTAGCCGGCGAATCCCGCGAGCTCCTCGTCGGTGAGGTACTCGAGCTTGGTGATGCCGATGCCGTGCTCGCCCGAAATCACGCCGTCGAGGCTGCGCGCCAGCTTCATGATCCGCGCCACCGCGGAGTGCGCGGTCTGCAGCATCTCGTAGTTGTCGCTGTTGACCGGGATGTTGGTGTGCACGTTGCCGTCGCCGGCGTGCATGTGCAGCGCAATCCAGACGCGGCCCTTCAGCACCTCGCCGTGGATGCGCTGGCACTCGTCGACGATCGGTTTGAGGGCCGCGCCGGTGAAGATCGACTCGAGCGGAGCGCGGATCTGCGTCTTCCACGAAGCGCGCCAGGTGTGGTCCTGCAAAAGCGAGAACAGTGTGCGATTCGGCGATCGGCCCGCCGGCCGGTCGAGCCCATCCAGCCAGCTGCGCCATTGCCCGCCGACCTCGCGCAAGAGCGCGAGCCCCTGCTGGACACGATCCTCGAGCAGCTCCGCCGACGCGATCTCGGCGCCGTCGTCGCTCTTGCCGAGCGGCAGGTTGCCGCTTGCCAGGAACGCTTCGAGCCGGTCGACGAGAGCGAGCTTGTTGGCCAGGCTCAGCTCGATGTTGATGCGCTCGATGGACTCGGTGTACTCGCCCATGCGGTCGAGCGGGATGACGACGTCCTCGTTGATCTTGAAGGCGTTGGTGTGCTTGCTGATCGCCGCCGTGCGCTTCCTGTCGAGCCAGAACTTCTTGCGCGCCTCGGCGCTCACGGCCACAAAGCCTTCGCCCGAGCGCGCGTTGGCGATGCGCACGACCTCGCTGGTCGCGCGCGCGACCGCATCGGCGTCGTCGCCAACGATGTCGCCGAAGAGCGCCATCTTGGGCAGGCCGCCGCGCTTGCTCTTGGTGGCGTAGCCGACGGCCTTCAGATAGCGGTCGTCGAGATGCTCTAGGCCGGCGAGGAGGACGCGCGATCCCGGCGCCGACTTCTGCGCCTGGTCGAACAGGTAGTCGCGGATCTCGACTATCGACGGCACCGCGTCTTTCGCGTTGCCGAAGAACTCGAGGCAAACGGTGCGCACGTGCGCCGGCATCCTGTGCACGATCCAGCGCGCCGAGGTGATGAGGCCGTCGCAGCCTTCCTTCTGGATGCCGGGAAGGCCGGCGAGGAACTTGTCGGTGACGTCCTTGCCGAGGCCCTCCTTGCGAAACGCAGTGCCCGCAATGTCGAGGCGCTCGCTGCGCTCGAGCTTCTTGCCGCTGGCGTCGAAGTAGCGGAGCTCGAAGCTCGCCTCAGGCGCGTCGTGGATCTTGCCGAGGTTGTGATTGAGGCGCGTCACCTCGAGCCACTTGGCATCGGGCGTGACCATGCGCCACGACACGAGGTTGTCGAGCGCCGTGCCCCATAGCACCGCCTTCTTGCCGCCCGCGTTCATGGCGACGTTGCCGCCGACGCACGATGCGTCGGCCGACGTAGGGTCGACGGCGAAGACGTGACCCGCGCGCTCGGCCGCCTCGGCGACGCGCTGGGTGACGACACCGGCCTCGGTCCAGATCGTCGCGACCTTGCCGGCGACGCCGGGCAGCTCGACGTGCTCGACCTCGGTGATCGCCTCGAGCTTCTCGGTGTTGATGACCGCGCTCGACCACGTCAGCGGTACGGCGCCGCCGGTGTAGCCGGTGCCGCCGCCGCGCGGGATGATCGTCAGGCCGAGCTCGATGCAGCCGGCCACCAGGCCCGCCATTTCGGTCTCGGTGTCGGGTGTGAGGACGACGAAGGGGTACTCGACGCGCCAGTCGGTCGCGTCGGTGACGTGCGAGACACGCGACAGGCCGTCGAACTTGATGTTGTCCTTCGCCGTCACTTTCGAGAGGACGCGGACGGCGCGCTTCCTCAGGTCCCAGACGGCTCGGAACTGCGCCGCGAACGACTCGACCGCGGCGCGCGACAGATCGAGCAGCTCGCCCACGACCTCGTCGCGCGCGGCGTCGGCAGAAGGCGTGCGGCGCTTCTCGACCTCGCCCAGGCGATGGTGCAATGCATCGATCAACAACGCGCGGCGGCGCGGGTTGTCGAGCAGGTCGTCATGCAGATAGGGGTTGCGCTGCACGACCCAG
>JAYVVB010000483.1:0-7920 GCA_043787455.1 Rhizobacter sp. | reverse complement strand
GGGCTCGGCGACATCGGCGGCAAGCTGCTCGACCGGGCAAGGCAGATCCCGGGCGCCGAGATCTTCATCGAGTCGGTGGAGAGCTGGTGGCACGAGCATCCGCTTCGAACAGCAGGGCTGGTCGCCGAAGAAGCGTCCCGTACCCTGGTGCAGCCGGTCGCGGAGCGCCACCCGCTCGCCCTCGTCTTCGGTGCGCTCGGCGTCGGCGCGCTGCTCGTGCTCTCCAAGCCCTGGCGCTGGGCGCTCCGGCCAGCGCTCTTCGTCGGCCTCCTGCAGCAACTCGCCACCCACGCGATGCGCCGTACGCCGGTCGAGTCCTGGCTGCAGATGGCCTCGGATCTGTTGCGCAGCAAGTCGTCTTCCAGTGCGTCACGGGCCCGTGCCCGGGCCGCGGCCGATGCCCGGGCATCGGATTTGCCATAGGCCCGTTATCGATTACCTCCCAATGGCCCCTTGCCGACCCGCCCACGCGGAATTCGGCCGGTCTCCCTCCGTGGGGTCTTTCTAAAACGCGCTCCGGCGCGTTTTTTTTTGATCGCCCTGCCGACGCGAATCTCGCTAGATCAGACGTATCCTACAAAGCCCGCCGTGCCGAACCGACAGACGCGATTTTCGGTACGTTCTACAGTCTTTCTCATACCAATCGCAGATATCGCACCCGCCGCATGAACCGCCAAGCCCTTGCCTCAATTGCCAGCAAGTCCCCGTTGAGGCCCTGGGCGACGGCTTCTTTCGCGGACGCCGCCGACACGTCGCCGATGGAGCTTTCGGCCCTCGGCGCCCACGTCGACCGCTGCAACGGCTTGCGCGGTCGCATGTTCGGCCTGCAGTGCGCTGCTGATTCCCTGATCGCCTTCATTGCGCCGCGCTTCGTGACCACCACGGTCATCGTCGCCTTCGTCTTCGGGATGGCTTCGCTGGTTCTCTGAGGATGGCGCAGCCGGAGCTGCTCCGGCTGGTGCCCGACGCACCGCTCGAGCTGGGCGAGATTCTCGATACCGCGCGCGGTCCGCTCGAGAGGCCCAACCGCTCGGAGATCTTCGGCCCCGAGCGCTTCGCCCAGCATGGCAAAAGCCTCGGCGAGACCCACGCCGCGGCCTATGCGAGCTCCCGCTCCAGCGCCTTCTTCCCGCGCCTGCGCGAGAACATCCGCATCCTGCGCGAGGCGCAGCGCTTCATGGGCCGGCAGGCGACGGCAGGTCACGAGGTCAGCCCCGCGGCCGAATGGCTGCTCGACAACTTCCACCTGATCGAAGCGCAGCTTCGCGAGATCAAGGACGGCCTGCCGCGTCAGTACTTCCGCGACCTGCCGGTGCTGCTCGACGAGCCGCTCGTCGGCCTGCCGCGCATCTACGGGGTCGCATGGGCCTTCGTCGCCCACACCGACAGCGCCTTCAACGAGGATCTGCTCGTCCACTTCCTGCTCGCCTACGAAGAGGCGCGAGAGCTGACGCTGGGCGAGCTCTGGGCGCTGCCGACGACGCTGCGCGTGGTGCTGATCGAGAACCTTCGCCGGCTCGCCGAGCGCGCGGCCGCGAACAAGGCGGCGCGCGAAGTCGCGAACCTGTGCTGCGATCGCATCGAGTCGCGCAGCCCCGAGCAGCTCGACGCCGTGCTCGCCCTCCTCAACCGGCGCGGCGTCGGCGACGCCTTCCTGGCGCAGATGGCGCAGCAGTTGCAGGACCATCGCTCGCCCGCCAACGCGCGTTTCTTCGACTGGCTCCAGCGCGTCGCGCCGCACCTGGCGGAGATCCAGACCGGCCTGCCCGTGGCGCAGGCCGCCGACAACCTGAGCGTGAGCAACGCGATCCGGTCGCTGCGCTCGATCGGCGACGCCGACTGGCCCGAGATCGTCGCCGCGACCAGCGTCCTCACCCGGCTGATGCTGACCTCGCCGGCATTCGAAGCCGAGCGCGACGACACGCGCAGCCAGACGCTGCACGGCGTCGAGCTGCTGTCGCGCAAGAGCAGTCGCAGCGAACGCGAGGTCGCGTCGACGCTGCTCGGCCTGATGCACGGCGCCGGCTCGGAATCGTCGAGCGACGACGACGACGATGCGCGCACCGTCGCCAACTACTGGCTGCGCGGCGCCGGCCGCGGCGAGCTTCGGCGCGCGCTCGGTCTGCAGGACGACGGCGTGATGCGCTGGCATCGCTTTCTGCAGCGCGCCGCCCTGCCCGCGTACCTGAGCGCCATCGGCGTGGCGACGCTCGCCGTCGTCGCCTGGATGCTGGTGCGCTACAGCCAGGCCTTCGTGCCCGGCACGACGACATCCTGGCTCGCCGCGATCGCCGCCGTGCTGCTGCTCTTCCCGGCCTCGGAAGCGGTGGTCGCGATCGTCAACCGCCTCATCAGCGAGTCGTCGCGCCCGGAGCGCCTGCCACGCCTGGCCTTCGCCGCCGGAATCACGCCCGAGCACCAGCCGATGGTCGTGATCCCGGCGATACTGACGTCGCCGCAATCGGGCCCGGAGCTGGCCCACGACCTGCAGCTGCACTACCTCGCCAATCCGGAGATGCATGCGCAGTTCGCGCTGCTCACCGACTGGGTCGACGCCGAGTCGGCCCGCATCGATTCGGATGTCGACTTGTTGAATGGCGCCATCGAAGCGATCGAGCGCCTCAACACGCTCTATCCGACGTCGGCCGACGAGCCGGCGCGCTTCATCGTCCTTCACCGCGAGCGCCGCTTCGCGCCGACGGAGCGGCGCTGGATCGGCTGGGAACGAAAGCGCGGCAAGCTCGAGCAGCTGATCGGCCTGCTCGCCGAGGGCGAGACGAGCCCGTTCTTCGACCTCGGCCGGACGTCGACGGTCGCATCGGGCACGCGCTACATCGTCACCCTCGACAGCGACACCCGCCTGCCGCCCGGAAGGCTGCGCGATCTCGTCGGCGTCGCCGCGCATCCGCACAACCAGCCGCGCCTCGCTCCCGACGGCAAGCGCGTCGAGCGCGGCTACGGAATCCTGCAGCCGCACGTTGCGACGCCCTTGCCCGACCCCGAGCAGGTCACGCTCTACCACTGGCTCTTCGCTGGCCAGCCGGGCATCGACCCGTACAGCACGGCGAGCTCGGAGGTCTACCAGGACGTCTTCGGCGAAGGCACGTTCGCCGGCAAGGGACTGATCCATGTCCAGGCGATGCACGCCGTTCTTGGCAACCGCCTGCCGCAAGGCTCGGTACTGAGCCACGACCTGCTCGAAGGCTCGGTGGCGCGCTGCGCCGCCGTCACGGACGTCACGGTGATCGAGGATGCGCCCTTCCACGCCGACGTCGCCGCCTCGCGCGTGCACCGATGGACGCGCGGCGACTGGCAGCTCCTGCCATTCCTGATCCACGCCGGCCGGTGGCGGCTGCGCGCCGTCAACCGCTGGAAGATGCTCGACAACCTGCGCCGCTCGCTGGTCGCGCCGATGTCGCTCGCGCTGCTCGTCTTCGCGCTCGCGAGCGGCGCGGTGTCGCCGTGGGCGGCGCTGGCCCTGGTCGCGTTCGCCTTCTCGGGGGGTCCGCTGATGGGCGCGCTGGCGGGCCTCGCGCCGAGCCGCGACGACATCGCCATCACCCACTTCTACCGTCAGGCGTTCGCCGATCTCGGCCGTGCGTTCGCGAGCGGCGCGTGGCTGCTCGCACAGCTCCTGCAGCTCGCGCTGATGGCGATCGACGCCATCGCGCGCGCGCTCTACCGGATCGTCGTCAGCCGGCGCGGCCTGCTCGAATGGACCACCGCCGCCGCCGCGCAGGCGGCCGCCACGACCGACCTGATCGCGCTCGTGCGCAAGCACTGGGGCGCGCCGCTCGCCGCTGCCGTGCTCTGGCTCGGGCTCATCGTCGGCGGCACCGCCCACCCGGCGCTCGCCACGTTCCTCTGCCTCACCTGGGCGCTGGCGCCGGTGTGGACGTGGTGGGTGAGCCGGCCGAGGCCGCGACGGCGCGTCGACGCGCTCTCGCCTGCCGATCGCAGCTACATGCACGACGTCGCGCGCGACACCTGGCGCCTGTTCGAGCGCTGCGTCGTCGAGGACGATCGCTACCTGCCGCCCGACAACCTGCAGGTCACGCCCAACGACATCGTCGCCCATCGCACGTCGCCCACCAACATCGGCCTGTACCTGCTCTCGACCGCGTGCGCGCACCGCTTCGGCTGGATCGGCGGCGTCGAGACGATCCTTCGCATGGAAGCGACGCTGGCGACGCTGGCGACGCTGCCACGCCATCGCGGCCACTTCCTCAACTGGTACGACACGCGCAGCGGCGAAGCGCTCAACCCACAGTACGTCTCGACCGTCGACAGCGGCAACCTGTGCACCCACCTCCTCGCCGTTGCCGAGGCTTGTCACGCAATGTGCGCGGCGCCGCTCGACAACGCGGCACTGCGCCATTCGCTGCGCGCCTCGGCGGCGCGGATCGCCGCCCTGCGCGTCGCCGGCGGCGCGGCCATCGGCGGCAGTGCCGTCGGCGGCGTGCTGGCGATGCGCGACCCACTGGCCGAGATCGCCAACGATGCGCGTCGCGTCGAGGCGCTCGTCGATGCCGCTCTGGCGGAGACCGCCGAGTCGGTGCAGACCGGGACCGACGATCTCGCGCCGACACCGTCGAAGCAGCTCGCCTGGGCGCTCGGCGATCACCTAGCGAACTTGCGCTCGGCGCTGCGCGACGTGGCCGCGGGCAGCACCGCCGCGTCGCTGCCTTCTCGTCTGCGGCTCATCGCCGCGAACTGCCGCGCGCTCGCCGAGGCGCCCGACTTCAGCTTCCTCTTCGATCGCAAGCGCCGCCTCTTCCACATCGGCTTTCGCGTCGCAGAGCACCAGCTCGACAGCGGCTTCTACGACCTGCTCGCGTCGGAGGCGCGCGCCACGGGCCTGTGGTCGATCGCCAAGGGCGATGTGCCGGCGGCGCACTGGTCGGCGCTCGGCCGGCCCTTCTACGCCGTCGGCGAGCTGGCGGGCCTGCGCTCCTGGTCCGGCTCGATGTTCGAGTACCTGATGCCGACGCTGATCCTCGACGAGCCCTGGGGCAGCGTCCTGCACAGCGCCGCCCAGGCCGCGGTGCATGAGCACATCGCCTTCGCACGCGAGCGCCACGTGCCGTGGGGCATCTCGGAGTCGGCCTACGCGGCGAGCGATCACACGCTCGCCTACCAGTACGCGCCGCAGGGCGTGCCGCGCCTGGCGCTTCGGCGCACGCCCACCGACGAGCTCGTGATCGCGCCCTACGCGACCGCGCTTGCGGCCCAGGTCGCACCGCACCGCGCCGCCGCGAACCTGCGCCGGCTCGAGCAGGCGCGCGCGCGCGGCCGCTACGGCTTCATCGAGGCGCTCGACTACTCGCCGTCGCGCCAGTCGGGCGCCGAGGGCGTGGTCCGCGTCAGCACCTTCATGGCCCACCACCAGGGCATGAGCATCGTCGCGCTCGCCAACGTGCTGCTCGGCGCCGTGCCGCGGCACTGGGGCATGGGCGACGCGCGCATCGAAGCGGTCGCGTCGCTGCTCCACGAACGGGCGCCGCGCGAGGTGCCGCCGCTGCGCGAGCCGCCGGCGAGCGCGAGCATGGCCCTGCAGCAGCGAGCACCCGGGATGTTCCGCGAGGTCACGCCGGGCATGACCGCGATCGAGCCGACGCACCTGCTCTCGAACGGCCGCTACGCGGTCGCGCTGCGCGCCAACGGCGCCGGCCAGAGTCGATGGGGCAACGTCACCGTGACGCGAGCCCGCGACGATGCCCTGCGCGATGCCTTCGGTTGGTTCTTCCACCTGCGCTGGGACCGCCAGCCGCGGCCGATCTCGCTGACCCAGCATCCGGCTCCCGACCCGGCCGCCGACTACCAGTGCAGCTTCCACGCCGATCGCGTGTCGTTCTCGGCGACCTGGTCCGAGATCGAGGCGACGACGACGGTCTGGGTGAGCCCGGAGGACGACATCGAGTTTCGCCGCGTCGTGCTGCACAACTGCGGCGAGCGCACGCTCGACGTCGAGCTCATGTCGTCGTTCGAGGTGACGCTCGCCGACCAGCGCGCCGACGAGTCGCATCCGGCGTTCTCCAACCTTTTCGTCAGCGCCGAGTGGCAGGCCCAGCACCAGGCGCTGGCCTTCGTGAGAAAGCCCCGCCTGCCCACCGACAAGGGCGTGCTCGCGGCGAACTTCCTCGCCGAGGTCGAGCCCGCGGGCGCGGTGCTGCGGGTCCAGGTCGACCGCCGGCGCTGGCTCGGACGCAATCGCGAACCGAGCCATCCCTTCGCCGCCTTCGACGAGCTGCCGCCGGCGCACGACGACGGCCGGGCGACCACGCTCGACACCGGCCTCGATCCGGTCGCGGCGTTCTCGGTGCGGGTGCAGATCCCGGCGAAGGCGAAAGTGCGGCTCACGTTCTGCACCGCGGTCGCCGACAACGCGACGACGCTGCGCGCAGTGATGGACAAGTACCGGCAAATGGGCAACATCGAGCGCGCGTCGCTGATGTCGGCGACGCTCACCGGCATCCGCCTGCGCGAAATGCGCATCGACGCCGAGAACTTCGCGGCGATCCAGACGCTCTCGACCGCCCTCCTGCTGTCGCTCACGCGCACGCACTTGAAGCCGAGCGAGAGCAACGACGTCTGCGACCGGCGCCTGCTCTGGCGCTTCGGCATCTCCGGCGACCGGCCGATCGTGCTCGTGTCGGCCGGCGTCTCGCAGGGCCTCGGCCTGCTTCGCTCTCTTGCCCAGGCGCTGCGGCTCTGGTCGTGGGGCGGCGTGACCTGCGACCTGATCGTCATCAACTTCGAGCCGGCCTCTTACCTGATGGAAGTCCATCGCGCCATCACGGCGCTGAAAGAAGCGCACATGGCCGCCATCGGCGCCCAGCCCGGATGCGCCGACACCGGTTTTCATCTGCTCCAGTCGAGCGACCTGCACGGCGACGAGGTCTCGACCTTGCGCGCCCTGGCGCGCGTGCGCCTGAGCGCCGACGGCCGGCCGCTCTCCCACCACGTGCAGGAGCTCGCCGAGCTGCATGAGCGCGTGTTCCAGGAGCGACAGGCGATCTCGTGCGCGACCCTCACCGGCGAGATGGGCGCCGAGATCGTGCCGCGCCATTCGAGCGGGGAATTCGCCACCGCCGGCGGCGAGTTCCGCTTCGACGTCACCGCCCTGCTGCGGCCGGCCCGGCCATGGGTCAACGTGCTCGCCAATCCCGGCTTCGGCGCGCAGATCAGCGAAGCGGGCGGCGGCTACAGCTGGGGTCTCAACAGCCGCCTCAACTAGCTCACGCCATGGTCGAACGACGCCATCGCCGACGGCTGCGGCGAGTGGCTCCTGCTCCAGGACCTGCGCACGCAGCAGGCCTGGAGCGTGACGCCGTCGGCCGCAGGCGACGCCGATGCGCAATACCGCGTCGCCCACGGCCAGGGCTACAGCGTCATCGGCCATCATCACGGCGCGCTCGAGGTCAACGTCACCTGGTGCGTCGACAACGAGACGGCCGTCAAGCAGGTGCGCATCCGGCTCGTCAACCGCGGCCACCGGACGATGCAGCTGCGCCTCGTCGGCATCGTCGAGTGGATCCTCGGCGCGCAGCGCAGCGATCGCGCCAGCACCCACACGGCGATGGCTGCGATCGACGCCGTGCCCGGCAGCGACACCGCCGCCAGCGCCGACAGCGCCGACGCCCGCGGCCGTGCCACCGTCCTCTTCTGCACCCAGCGCGACCGCTCGGCGGGTTTCGGTGGCGGCACGGCCTTCTTCGCGCTCGCGGGCGACCCCGAGGACCTCACCGACTGGACGTGCGACCGGCGCGAGATGTTCGACGCGCGCGGCCGCGTCATCGTCCCCGACCACTACGGCCAGGCCAGCGGCTGCGCGCTCGATCCCTGCGCTGCCCTGTCGACGCGGCTGGTGCTGCGCGCCGGCGAGACAATCGATCGCGTCTTCCTGCTCGGTTATGCTGG
>JAYVVB010000482.1:0-5613 GCA_043787455.1 Rhizobacter sp. | reverse complement strand
GCACCGCAGTCGCCACGCCCGTTCCTCTTCGGCCTGCCGCAGGCGATCAAGGACCTCGTGCCGACGGCCGGCCTGCGCACGACCCTCGGCTCGCCGCTCCTGGCCGACTCCGTGCCGACCAGCGACGCTCTCATGGTGCAGCGGATGAAGTCGGCCGGCTGCATCGTCATCGGCAAGACCAACACGCCCGAGTTCGGCCTCGGCTCGCACACCTTCAACGAAGTCTTCGGCGTGACGCGCAATGCGTTCGATCCGACGAGATCGGCCGGCGGCAGCAGCGGCGGCGCAGCGGTCGCGCTGGCGACGCGGATGCTCGCCGTCGCCGACGGCAGCGACTCGATGGGGAGCCTGCGCAACCCCGCGGGCTGGAACCACGTCTTCGGCTTTCGGCCGAGCCAGGGCCGCGTGCCGTTGTTTCCGGCGCAGGATGCCTGGGTCACGCACTTCGGCACCGAAGGGCCGATGGCGCGCACCGTCCTCGATCTCGCGCTCCTCCTCGACGTGCAGGCCGGCTACGACGCACGCTCCCCGCTCTCGCTCGCGACCGAGGCCTCGTTCGCGAGTCGGCTCGACACCGGGGATGAAGCGTCGTCGACACGACCGATCCGCATCGGCTGGCTCGGCGATCTCGGTGGCTATCTGCCGATGGAAGCAGGCGTGCTCGACACCTGCGAGAGTGCCCTGGCGCGCCTCGCGAACGCCGGCGCCCGAATCGAGTCGCTGCCGCTCGGCTTCGCGCCCGAGCGGCTGTGGGACGCGTGGCTCACCCTGCGCGGATGGCTCGTCAACGCCCGCATCGCGCCGTACCTGAAGCACCCCGGGAACCGCGACCGCATCAAGCCCGAGGCTCTCTGGGAGCACGACCAGGGCGCCAGGCTCCTTGCCTCGCAGGTGATGGCCGCGAGCGTCGAGCGCACCGCGTTCCACCAGCACGTGCTCGGTCTCTTCGAGCGCTGCGACTTTCTCGCGCTGCCGTCGGCGCAGGTCTGGCCGTTCCCGGTCGAGGAGCGCTGGCCGAAGGTGATCGCCAGTCGCACGATGGACACCTATCACCGCTGGATGGAGGTCGTCGTCATCCCGACCTTTGCGGGGCTTCCCGCCGTCAGCGTGCCCGCCGGCTTCTCGGCCAGCGGATTGCCGATGGGCCTGCAGCTCGTCGGCAAGCCGCGCGGCGACCTCGAGCTGCTGCGCCTCGCTCGGACCTACGAGACCGCCGCCGCCGACGTGCTCGCGATCCGGCCCTCATGAGGGGATTCAAGCGCTTCCACCGCAACCTCGGCATCGACTCGCAGCCGGCGAGCATGTCGCCGGTGGTCGTCGCCTTCGCGATCGGCGCCGTCATCGTCGTCGCCAAGACCGTGGCCGCGGCGGTCACCGGCTCGGCGTCGATGCTGGCCGAGGCCATGCATTCGTGGGTCGACACCGGCGCCGAATGCCTGCTCGTCACGTCGTACTTCATGGCGCGCCGGCCGGCCGACGCGTCGCACCCGCTTGGCTACGGCCGCGAATCGTATGTGTGGTCGCTGTTCGCGTCGCTCGGCATGCTCATCGTCGGCGCCGAGGTCGGCGTCTGGCGCGGCATCACGCAGCTGCGCTCGACTGAGAGCGGCGACGACTACTGGTTCGGCTATCTCGTCGTCGCCGTCTCGTTCGTGCTCGAGGGACAGTCGTTCCTGCAGGCGCTGCGCTTCATGAGGGACCGGGCCGGCGAGCAGAACCGCGGCATCCTCGAGCATGTGTGGAAGACATCGGACTCGCAGCTGCGCGCCGTCTTCGCCGAAGACTTCATCGCCCTGGTGACGCTGGGGGTCGCGGCCCTCGGCATGGCGCTGCATCAGCTCACCGGCCAGGTCGTCTACGACGCCGCGGGCTCGATCCTCATCGGCGTGCTCATGGGAGCGACCGGCCTGGTGCTGATCAATCTCAATCGGCAGCTGCTCGCCGGCATGCCGGTCACGCCGGAGCAGCGCGCGAACATCCTCGTCCTGCTGAAAAGCGCGCCCGAGGTCACGCGCGTGACCTTTCTCTTCACCGAGTTCATCGGCCCGGCGCGGATACTGCTCGCCGCGCACGTCGGCATCGCCGGAGAGCACACGCAGGCCGAGCTCGGCCGGAGCCTGCGCGAGCTCGAGCGCGACATCATGACCAACAAGCACGTCGGTCAGGCGATCCTGACTCTCGCCACACCGCAGGAAGAGGACCTCTGACATGACCCCGCGCCCCCGCATCCCCGGCGTTCGCTCGCTCCACTCGCCCGGCCCGACGCACGTGCCCGACGAGGTCGTCGCGGCGATGTCGCGGCAGCCGACCGATCTCGCCGATCCGCGCCTCGGCGTGCTGATCGCGAACTGCGAGTCGGGACTGAAGCAGCTGCTGCAGACCGATCGCGCCGAGATCTTCTTCTACGCCGCGAACGGCCACGGCGGCTGGGAGGCGGTGATCTCGAATCTGGTCGCGCCCGGCTCGACGATCCTGATCCCGGGCACCGGCCACTTCTCCGACGGCTGGGCCGAGCAGGTCGAAGCCTTCGGCGGCCGGGCGCTGCGGACGCCCTACGTCGAAGGCCTGCCGATCGATCCGGGCGCTGTCGAGTCGGCTCTGCGCGACGACCGCGAGCATCGCATCGACGCCGTGTTCGCCGTCCACACCGACACCGCCAGCGGCACGACCAGCGACCTCGCGGCGCTGCGCCGCGCGATCGACGCCGCCGGGCACCCCGCGCTCTTCGTCGTCGACGTCGTCGCCTCGCTCGCGGCCGCGCCGTTCGCGATGGACGCGCTCGGCATCGACGCCGTCATGGGCGCTTCGCAGAAGGGCCTGATGCTGCAGCCCGGCATGGCCTTCGTCGCCGCGAATGCGCGGGCGATGACGGCGGCGCGAAAAAATCCCTCGCCGCGCTACTACTGGGACTGGGAGCGACGCGTCAGCGAGCACTCGTACCGCAAGTTCTGCGGCACCCCGCCGCTCGCGCACCTCGCCGGGCTCGAGGCCGCGCTCGGCCTGATCGCCGCCGAAGGGCTCGACAATGTGCACCGCCGCCACGCCCGACTCGCCGGCGCCGTGCACGCCGCGGTCGATCGCTGGGGCGAAGGCGGCTCGATGCGTCTCTTCACGCGCGTGCCGGCGGCGCGCTCGTCGTCGGTGACGGCGATCGCGGTCTCGCCCGGAATCGATCCCGAGGCGTTGCGCACGGTCGCACGCGAGCGCTTCCAGGTCGCCATCGCCGGCGGCCTCGGCCCACTCGGCGGCCGCGTGTTCCGCATCGGCCACCTCGGCGACATGAACGAGGCGATGATCCTCGGCTGCCTCGCCGGCGTCGAGGCCGCGCTCGGCGTGCAGGGCATCGCCCACGGCGCGCACGGCGTCGAGGCCGCGATCGCCTCGCTCGCCGCCGCGACCGCCTGACCGCGCGCGCTGTCGCTCCTCGGTGAGCGACGCGCAAGGCGTCGCCGATACTGCGCCCCCATGTCGGCGCTGGTCTTCGTCAAGCTGTTCGCGATCTTCGCCGTCGTCGCGATCGGCTGGGCCGTGTCGCGAAGCGGCAAGCTCGGCAGCGGCGACGCTGCGCAGGTGCTCTCGGGCGCTGCGTTCTACATCTTCGTTCCCGCCCTTTTGTTCCGGACGACGGCGCGGGTCGATTTCGTCCACCTCGACACGCGCATCCTGATCGCCTTCTTCGTGCCGACGCTGGCGACGATCGCGGCCGTCTACGTGTTCCTGCGCAGCCGCGCCGCCGACGGGCCCGGCCGCGCCGCCGAACCGAGCGTGCGCGCGATCACCGCTTCGTTCGGCAACACCGTGCAGGTCGGCATTCCGCTCGCCGCGGCGCTCTTCGGCGAATCCGGCCTGGCACTGCACATCACGATCGTGAGCCTGCATTCGCTCACCCTGCTGACGGTGCTGACGGCGCTGGTCGAGCTCGACCTGGCGCGCGAGCAGCGCCGCGTCGATCCCGGCAGCACGCACGTCCTGCGCATGCTGGCGACGACGGTGAGGAACACCGTCATCCATCCGGTGATCCTGCCGGTGCTTGCCGGCCTGGCCTGGAACGCGAGCGGAATCGCCTTGCCCGTTGTCGCCGACGAGATCCTGGCGACGCTCGGCTCGGCGGTCGTGCCGGTCTGCCTGGTGCTGATCGGCGTCTCGCTCGCGCACTACGGCGTGCGCGGCGCGATGCGCGCCGCCGTCGTCCTCTCGGCTCTGAAGCTCGTCGTGATGCCACTCGCCGTGCTCGCGTTCGCGCGTGGCGTGATCGGCCTCGCGGGCACGCCGCTCGCGATCGTCGTCGTGATGGCCGCCTTGCCGGTCGGCAGCAACGCGCTCATCTTCGCCCAGCGCTATCGCACGCTGCAGGCGGAAACGAGCACCGCGATCGTGGTCTCGACGCTCGGCTTCGTCGCCACCGCGCCCCTCTGGCTGGCGCTGCTGCACGTGCTCGGCTGAACCTATCATTGCCCTTCGCTTCGCTCTTTGCCCAGGACACCTCCCATGAATCTTCGACGCCACCTGCAAGCGACCGCCGCGGTCGCGCTCGTCGCCGCCAGCGGCGCTGCCTTCGCCTCCAAGACGCTCGTCTACTGCTCCGAAGGCAGCCCCGAGGGCTTCAACCCGCAGTTCTTCACCACCGGCACGACGGCCGACGCGTCGTCGGTGCCGATCTACAACCGCCTCGTCGAGTTCGACACCGGCACGACCAACATCGTTCCGGGCCTGGCCGAGAGCTGGACCGCTGCGCCCGACGGCATGAGCTACACCTTCAAGCTTCGCAAAGGCGTGAAGTTCCACAGCAACGCGAAGTTCACGCCGACGCGCGGCTTCAACGCCGACGACGTGCTGTTCTCGTATAACCGCATGGCCGACCCGAGCCATCCGTTCGCGAAGGTAACGCCGGGCCAGACTTACGCGTACTTCGAGGACATGGGGATGAAGGACATCGTCGACCACGTCGAGAAGGTCGACGTGATGACGGTGAAGTTCGTGCTGAAGAAGCCCGAGGCGCCGTTCATGGCCGACATGGCGATGGACTTCGCGTCCATCCTCTCGGGCGAGTACGCCGACAAGATGATGGCCGCCAAGACGCCCGACGTCATCGACCGCGAGCCGATCGGCACCGGCCCGTTCCAGTTCGTCTCGTATCAGAAGGACGCGGTCATCCGCTATAAGGCGTTCGATGCGCACTGGGGCGGCCGGCCGAAGATCGACAACCTGGTCTACGCCATCACCACCGACGCGTCAGTGCGCTTTGCCAAGCTCAAGACCGGCGAGTGCCACGTGATGGCGTTCCCGAAGCCGGCCGACGTCGCGCTGATGAAGAGTGACCCGGCGATCAACCTGGTCCAGCAGAACGGTCTCAACGTCGGCTACATCGCCTTCAACGTCGAGAAGAAGCCATTCGACTCCAAGCTCGTGCGCCAGGCGCTCAACATGGCGACGAACAAGAAGGCGATCCTCGACAACGTCTTCCAGGGTGCGGGCGCGGTCGCGAAGAACCCGATCCCGCCGACGCTCTGGTCGTACAACGACAAGGTCGTCGACTACGCCTACGACCCGGCCAAGGCCAAGGCCCTGCTGGCGCAGGCCGGCTATCCGAACGGCGTCGACGTCGACCTCTGG
>JAYVVB010000481.1:0-7317 GCA_043787455.1 Rhizobacter sp. | reverse complement strand
TGGGCCTGCACGCAAACGCCGTACATGGACCGCGACGAGGTCGCCCACGTGCTCGGGGTCGATCCGTCGCGTGTGCACATCGTGCCGTCGGCGATCGGCGGCGGCTTCGGCGGCAAGCTCGACCTGTCGGTGCAGCCGTTGCTCGCGGTCGCCGCGCTGAAACTCAAGCGCGCGGTGCGGCTCGTCTACGAGCGCCCCGAATCGATGCAGTCGAGCACCAAGCGGCATCCAGGGTCTATGGAGGCGACCGCGGCGTGCGACGGCGCGGGCCGTCTCGTCGCCTTCGACTTCGCCGGCGACTTCAACACCGGCGCGTATTCGTCGTGGGGCCCGACAGTGGCCAATCGTGTACCGATCCATGCGAGCGGGCCGTATCGCGTCGCGAACGTACGGGCCTTGACGCGCGCCGTGCACACCAACGACAGCATCGCCGGCGCCTTTCGCGGCTTCGGCGTGCCGCAGTCGACGCTCCTCGGCGAGCTGCTGATCGACGAGCTCGCCGAGCGCGCCGGCCTCGACGCGCTCGAGTTCCGACATCTCAACGCGCTGCGCGCCGGCGACACGACGCCGACCGGGCAGGTGCTCGTCGCGAGCGTCGGGCTGCGCGCGTGCCTCGATGCGTTGCGGCCGGCGTGGTCGCGCGCGCTCGCTGCAGCGACCGCGTTCAACGCTGGCGGCGAACGCTCGTCGCCCCTTTGCCGCGGCGCCGGCATCGCCTGCATGTGGTACGGCATCGGCAACACCGTGATCGCCAATCCGTCGACGATGCGCGGCGCGCTGCGCTGGAGCGCGCCGCGCCGCGCGCACCTCTTCCTCTACAACGGCGCGCAGGAGATCGGCCAGGGCACCGCGACGATCATGCCGCAGTTGTTCGCCGACGCGGTCGGCCTGGAGCTGTCGTGCATCGAGCAGGTGATGGGCGACACCGACCTCACGGCCGACGCCGGCAAGTCGTCGGCGTCGCGCCAGACCTTCGTCTCGGGCAACGCGGCGAAGGGCGCGGGCGAGGCGCTGCGCGGGATGCTGCTCGACGCGCTCGGGCTCGCCGAGGCCGCAAGCGACGAGGTGCAACTGCAGCTCGACGGCGACCATCTCGTCGCGCTGCATCAAGGTGTTCGCCACCACGTCGACCTGCGCGAGCTCGCGCGCGGTGCGAACGGTGACCTGTTCGCGGCGAGTGGCCATTTCAATCCGCCGACGGTCCCGCTCGATGCCGACGGCCAGGGCATCCCGTACGCGACCTACGGCTTCGCGGCGCAGATCGCCGAGGTCGAGGTCGACGTCGAGCTCGGCACGGTGAAGCTGCTCCACATCCACGCCGCGCACGACGTCGGCCGGGCCATCAATCCGACCCAGGTCGAGGGCCAGATCCACGGCGGCATCGCCCAGGGCATCGGCATGGCGCTGATGGAGGAGTACGTCAACGGCCGCACGGACAACCTGCACGACTATCTGATCCCGACGGTCGGCGACGTGCCGCCGATCACGGTGCATCTGATCGAGGATCCCGAGCCGCTCGGACCGTGGGGCGCGAAGGGCGTCGGCGAGCCCGCGCTGGTGGCGACCGCGCCCGCGATCCTCAACGCGATCCGCGCCGCGACCGGCGTGCGCATGCGCGAGGTGCCCGTCACGCCGAGCCGGCTGCGCGCGGCGATCCTGAATGCTCCCTCTCCCGCTCGCGGGAGAGGGAGGGGGTGAGGTTGGCCGCACACCCCGGCCCTCACCCCAACCCTCTCCCGCACGCGGGAGAGGGAGGCATCGGCTTGCGCTCCGACGGCCAGGCTTTCGATGCCTCCGAGCACCCGCCGGCGATCCTCGACCATTCGCGCGCGCCGGAAAAGATGGCCGCCGACAAGGTCCGCTGCGAGGCGTGCCCGGTACTCTGCCAGATCAGCCGCGGCAAGCTCGGGGCGTGCGAGCGCTACGGCAACGTCGACGGCGTGCTGACCCGGCTCGACACGCTCCGTCTCGTTGCCCGGCCGGGCGTTGATCTCGTCGCATGGCAGGCCGCACGTGACGGCGCCTGGGACGGCTCGCTGCTCGGCGCAGCCGACGCCGACGCGCCGGTCTTCGTCTCCGGCGTCGGCTCGGGCACGACCTATCCCGACTACAAGCCGGCGCCCTTCATCGTCGCGTCGAAGCATGCCGGCGTCGACCTCGTCACCGTCGTCACCGAAGGCATCTTCAGCTACTGCAGCTTCAAGGTGAAGATCGACACCGACCGCTACCTCGGCCCGGAGCAGGCGACGGTGCGCCATCGCGGCGAGGCGGTCGGCCACGTGAGCACGATCGAGTACGGCTCGCAGTTCCTCGCCCTCGGCGGCGTCCACCACCTCACCGGCGGCTCGAAGAAGAAAGGCCGCATCGCCTGCGAGATGATGATGGCGCTCGGCAACAAGGAGTCGGTCGAGTTGCAGGTCGAAGGCGGCGCGACCGTGGTCGTCGCCGCCGACCGCGCACCGGTCGTCGACGGCGTCGAGGAAAAGCGCATGCGCGTCGGCTGCGGCTCGGCGGCGATCGGCATCTTCGCGCCGCAATGGGCCGGGCACGTCGACGAGGTCGTCGTCATCGACGATCACATCACCGGCGTGCTCTCGGAGCACCAGGCCGGCAAATTCCTCGACATGGCGCCGACGGGCATCCGCCTGCGCGGCCGCAAGTCGACGCCGGGCCGCTACTTCCAGGTCGCGAACCCGGGCGCCGGCTGGGGCGGCACCGACATCGTCGACCCGCTCGCGATCGTCGAGGCGTGGGAATCAGCGCACGGCGCGCGGCCGGGCCTGCGCCTGCTCATGGTCTCGACCACCGGCGAGGACTCGGCCTGGTTCGTCCTCGACGACGATCTTGTGCCGCGCCCGGCGGAGATGCCGGCGGCGGTGCGCCGCGTCGTCGACCGCATCGGCGAGAACTGCGAGCCTTCGCTCTGCTCGGTGCTCTACGTCGCCGGCGCCGGCGGGTCGCTGCGCGCCGGCGTCACCGAGAACCCGGTCGCGCTCACGCGCAGGGTCAAGGACAAGCTCGTCAGGGTGACGTGCGGCGGCGCGCCGGTCTACGTCTGGCCGGGCGGCGGCATCACGGTGATGGTCGACGTCGCGAAGATGCCGGCGCAGAGCTTCGGCTCGGTGCCGACGCCGGCGATCGTCTCGCCGATCGAGTTCACGATGCGCGCCGACGACTATCGTGCGCTCGGCGGTCACATGGGCCGCGTACGCCGGCTCGACGATGTGCTCGCGTCGGGAGGTTGGCGCGTCGACGCTGCCGTCGCAGGCGTTCCTTGGCCGCTCGCTGCGCCGGGAGGGATCTGACGATGAGCGGCAGCGCTTCTCGGCGCGCGCTCGGCGACGGTCGCTGGCATTTCCAGCATGGGCCAATCGATTGCATCGTCGCCGCCGAAGGCCGCGCCAGCGTCGTCGAGGCTTGCTTCGAGCATGCGTGGCAGCGCTTTCGCGGCGTGCTCGCCGAGCTGGTCGGCGAGCTGCCGTTGCTGCGTACCGATCTGTCGACATCGGCCGCGCGGCTCACCAGCGCCGACGAGGTCGCGCTGCCGCGCGGCGCCGTCGCACGGCGCATGGTCGACGCCTGCCGGCCGCACGCGCGCGACGGCCGCTTCATCACGGCGATGGCCGCCGTCGCCGGCAGCGTCGCCGACGAGCTGCTCGCGTCGTTCGCCGACCCGGGAATCGTCCGCGCCTCGATCAACAACGGCGGCGACATTGCCTTGCGCTTGACGCCGGGCACGTCGTTCGACCTCGGCCTCTGCGCAGACCCGCTGCGCGGCCGCTTCGGCGCGCCGCTCGACGGCCGCTTCAGCGTCGCCGCGTCGTCGCCGGTGCGCGGCGTCGCGACCTCGGGCTGGCGCGGACGCAGCTTCTCGCTCGGCATCGCGGACGCTGTCACGGTGCTGGCGACGAGCGCCGCTCGCGCCGACGCGGCGGCGACGATCGTCGCCAACGTCGTCGACGTCGACGACGCCCGCATCGTGCGCGTGCCGGCGAGCGCGGTGCGCGACGACAGCGATCTCGGCGACCGGCTCGTCACGCGCCACGTTCCGCCCTTGCCGGATCGCCACGTCGACGAGGCGCTCGGCCGCGGTGCCGCCGAAGCGCGGGCGCAGATCGGCGCCGGGCGCATCATCGGCGCCGTGTTGTGTCTACAAGATCGATACCGGGTGTGCGGCGCGGCGGCCCTCACTCCAACCCTGTCCCGCGAACGGGAGAGGGAGCGACCGCGCCTTTCTCCCTCTCCCTGCTCGCGGGGAGAGGGCCGGGGTGAGGGGCCCGCGCCCCGCCACTTCGCCCCATGACAAACCAGGATCCCACCGCGATGCTCTTCCCCGCCACCGCCGAGTTGCCCGCTGTCGATGTTCGCAAGCTCGTCTGCACCGTCGAGGACGTGTGGCACGACGGCGGCCCGCGCCTGGCCGTGCCGCGCCAGCGCGGCAGCCTCGCCGCCGTCGTCAAGAACCCGTACGCCGGCCGCTACGTCGAGGACATCCAGCCGATGATGGAAGCGCTCAAGCCGCTCGGCCGGGCGATGGCGGCGCGGCTCGTCGAGGCGCTCGGCGGCGCGGCGCGGATCGAGTCGTACGGCAAAGGCGCTCTCGTCGGCCTGGCGGGCGAAACCGAGCACGCCGCGCTCTGGCACGTGCCCGGCGGCTACGGCATGCGCGACCTGCTCGAAGGCTCGCATGCGATCGTGCCGTCGACGAGCAAGATCGGTCCGGCCGGCACGGCGATCGACATCCCGCTCCATCACCGCGTCGCCGCCTACGTGCGCAGCCATTTCGACACTCTCGAGGTGCGCGTCGCCGACGCGCCCCGGCCCGACGAGATGCTGCTCGTGATCGCGATGTCGACCGGGGCCCGGCCGCACGCCCGCGTCGGCGGCCTGCGGGTCGACGAGATTTCCAAGTTCGACGGCAACCGTTAGCGTCGGGTCGCATCGCATCATCACGACGGAGGTCATCATGAAAGACATGCATCGCAGGGAGTTCGTTCGTCTCGCCGGCCTCGGCGGCCTCGTGGGCCTCGGCGCCTTGCCGTCCGCCTTCGCCGCCGCGTCGATCAAGCCCGACGCGAAGAGCGCGCTCCTCGTCATCGACGTGCAGAACTGCTTCGTCACCGGCGGCACGCTGCCGGTGAAGGATGGCGAGCAGGTCGTGCCGATCATCAACAAGCTCTCGTCGGCGTTCGAGAACGTCATCGTCACGCAGGACTGGCATACCCCGGGCCACGTCTCGTTCGCCTCCGCGCACACCGGCAAGAAGCCGTTCGAGACGACCAAGCTCGCCTACGGCGACCAGGTGCTCTGGCCCGACCACTGCGTGCAGGGCTCGCAGGACGCGGCTTTGCTCAAGGATCTGGCGCTGCCGAAGGCGCAGCTCATCATCAGGAAGGGCTATCACCAGTCGACCGACAGCTACTCGGCCTTCATGGAGGCTGACGGCAAGACCTCGACCGGCCTCGCGGCCTACCTGAAGGCGCACGGCGTCGACACGGTCTACGTCTGTGGCCTCGCCACCGACTTCTGCGTCGCCTGGACCGCGCTCGACGCCAGGAAGGCCGGCTTCAAGGCATCGGTCATCGAAGACGCGTCGCGCGGCATCGACCTCAACGGCTCGCTCGCTGCCGCCTGGGACAAGATGACCAAGGCCGGCGTCAAGCGCATCCAGTCGAGCGACATCGCAGCGTGAGCGGCGTGCCGAGGCGAGCCTTCGCCCTGCTCTGCGGCGCGATGAAGGGCGACAGCGAGCTGTGCAGCGAGCTGCGCCGCGTCGGCGACGACCTCTACCTGAAGCGCGCGATCAGCGGCGAAGTCGTCCGCGACGTCCAGAAATGATCATCCACCGGTTCTGCCAGGAGTTTCCATGTTGAAGAGAGTCAGCGTCGGTCTCGCGTTCGGCGTCGCCATCGCCGCGGCACCCGTCTTTGCGCAGGACACGATCAAGATCGGCGAGATCAACAGCTACAAGGCGCAGCCCGCCTTCCTCGAGCCGTACAAGAAGGGCTGGGAGCTCGCGGTCGAGGAGGTCAACGCCGCGGGCGGCGTGCTCGGCAAGAAGATCCAGGTCGTCTCGCGCGACGACAACGGCAACCCGGGCGATGCGGTGCGCGTCGCCGAGGAGCTCGTCTCGCGCGAAGGCGTGGCGCTCATCGCCGGCACGTTCCTGTCGAACACCGGCCTCGCCGTCACCGACTTCGCCAAACAGAGACGAGTCTTCTTCCTCGCCGCCGAGCCGCTTACCGACAAGATCACCTGGCAGAACGGCAACCGCTACACCTTCCGTCTGCGGCCGAACACCTACATGCAGTCGGCGATGCTGGTGCCCGAGGCGGCGAAGCTGAAGAAGAAGAAGTGGGTCGTCGTCTATCCGAACTACGAGTACGGCCAGTCGGCGGCGGCGACCTTCAAGGCGATGCTGAAGAAGCTCCAGCCCGACGTCGAGTTCCTGCCAGACCAGGCGACTCCCCTCGGTCGCATCGAGGCCGGCGCCGTCGTCCAGGCGCTGTCGGACGCCAAGCCCGACGCGATCTTCAACGTCCTCTTCGGCGCCGACCTGTCGAAGTTCGTTCGCGAAGGCAACACCCGAGAGTTGTTCAAGGGCCGCGAGGTCGTGAGCCTGCTCACCGGCGAACCCGAGTACCTCGAGCCGCTGAAGGAGGAAGCGCCGGTCGGCTGGATCGTCACCGGCTATCCGTACTACGGCATCCAGACGGAAGAGCACAAGAAGTTCTTCCTCGCCTATTTCCGCAAGTACAACGAGTACCCGAAGCTCGGCTCGGTCGTCGGCTACTCGACCATCATCTCGATCGCCGAAGGCATCAGGAAGGCCAAGTCGACCGACACCGAGAAGCTCATCGCCGCGTTCTCCGGCCTCACGTTCATGTCGCCGCTGGGCAAGGTGACGTACCGCGCCATCGACCACCAGTCGACGATGGGCGCCTACCTCGGCAAGACCAAGCTCGACGGCCCGAAAGGTGTGATGACCGACTACGTCTATCTCGACGGCGCGAAGTACCTGCCGAGCGACGACGAGGTGAAGAAGCTCCGACCAGCGGAGTGAGCTTGCCGACTTACTCTGCGCGCGGCAGGCGCGATTCGCGCTCGGTTGCCGGCCGCTCCCGCAGGCGAGGCAAGGTGTGAATCGAGCCGCCCGCCTTGGCTTCGGCCATGCGAATGTCTTAAAGGGCCTGCCGGCTCAGCCAGAACCGGGCGCTGGCGACGATCTCAACATTGACCGGTCCGGGCGCGCCTTTCGGCCGCTCGAAACAGACGCGCCACTGATCGTTATCCGTTACGTAAAGCGTAGCGAAGCTG